>CALMAR010000032.1 GCA_937859855.1 uncultured Kineosporia sp. | reverse complement strand
CAACTGGGCTTCGACGTCTCCGAACGAGCCGGTGGGCCAGGTGCCGCGCCCCTGCGGTGAGTTCCAGATTTCCGGGGCCGGCCATCCGCCGGCCGTGCACTACCGCTCCGGAGCCGGCCGCTGGGATGTGCTCGAAGGCGATCAGGGCCCGGCGCTGGGCATCATCAACGGCGCGGTTTTCCCATGTCAGCGTGGAGTGCTGGGCCGTGGCGATGTGCTGCTGATGTACACCGATGGGATGGTGGAGAACCGGCATCTGGACGTCGGCCGGGGAATCGACCGGCTGATCGGGCACGCCGAGGTGGTCGTGGCCCGGGGCGGGCTGGAACTCGCATCGGCCATCGCCGAGGCGATCCGGGCCGAGGACGGCGATGACCGCGCCCTGGTGCTGATCAGGCGGATCTGATCCGGCCTCCGCCCAGATCCCGAATCTGATTCGGGATGGATCGGACATCACCGATCGGCTCGTCAGGCTAAAGCGCGGGACCGAGCCGACGACAGACAGGGTGTGAGCCGACGACGATCGCTGACGCCGACCTCCCCGTCCACCGGCCGGCTCGGCCTGCTGGCCGGCGCCGCCGGCCTCGTGGTCACGCTCGGGCTGGCCGCTCCGGCCCAGGCCACCGGTCAGGCAACGCCGATGACTGGCCAGACCCTGAACGTGTCGCCGTCCGGCACCGACACCTGGTCGCGCCCGGCCGCTGCCCGCCACCCGCTGGCCACAAAGCAGCGGGCCGTCCAGCTGGCCCGGCCAGGGGACAGGATCGTAGTCAGCGGCGGAACCTACGCCGAGGCCGTGGGCTGGGGTGCCGTCCCGGCCAGCAAGAACGCTCCGATCACGCTGACCGCCGCACCCGGGCAGCGGGTCGTGCTGGAAGGCACCCTGCAGATGGACGGCGCGGACTACTGGTTCGTCAACGGCATCAACGTGACCCGCAACCCCGCCAGCGGCCGCAAGGAGTTCCTGGTCAAGTTTGACGGCGGCACCGGCTGGCGCTTCACCAATGCCGAGGTCTGGGGCAGCCAAGGCGTCTCCAACATCATGATCAGTGCGACTGGGCGGCACGGCTCGCCGGCTGATTACCGGATCACTGGCAACTGCGTGCACGACAACAACGCCACCGGTGACCCGTTCATGAACGATCATCAGATCTATCTGATGCCCGGCTACAGCGCCGGACGCGGGGTGATCTCGCGGAACATCTTCTACAACACCAGGAACGGGGCCGCGATCAAGGCGGCCGGGGGAACCTCGGCCACCGGGGCCTCGAACGTCAGCATCGAGAACAACACCGTCGTCCGCAGTGCCGCCGGAGTCATCATCGGCTTCGGCTCGAACCGGGTCTCGGTGCAGCGCAACCTGATCGGGGCGCAGCTCAAGGTTCCCCCGGCCGGGGCGCAGTGGGTCGCCAACTATCGGGCCGCCGTGGTCGGCAACCATCTCACCGGTGCAGGAAACTCTATGAGAGGCAACGCTTTCTGGCGCTACCCGAGCGCACTGTGGACCTCCAAGGACAGCACCCGGGACATCGCGCACTCCTCGATCACCCGGGCCGAGCCGGCTTTCAACAGCACTTCGTCGTGTTCGGGTTTCCGGCCGAAGAACCGGATCGGGCGCAGCTTCGGCCGTTACGCCTCCTGATCGGTTCTGACGTTGCAGCTGAGGCCGGAGAACCGGGTTCAGGAGGCTGAGTCCTCCCGGCTCGGCAACGAGCTCGGCACCTGCAGATGATCGATCAGGGCCTGGGTCTGCGGTTCCAGGTCGACGCCTTCGCTGTCCAGCGTGTCCTGCATGTGCTCCACCACAGCCGCCAGCCGGGCCGGTCCGCCGAGCGCGTGCTCGGCTCGTAGCACGTGGCGCCACAACTGCTGAACATCGGGCCGGATCCGCAGCCCAGCGGTGGCGGCCTGCACCACGCCGATCTGATCGCCGTCCTCCGACCACAGCTCACTGAGCCGGTCGGCCGCGTCGACGATCAGCTCCTCCGCCTGTCGTTCCAGATCCAGCCGGGCCAGCCATGAGTACGCGCCCGGCGGACTGGATCCATCTGGGCCACCCGCCACCGGGCCGCGGACCAGGTGCAGGGCCCGGACCAGCAGGTCCCGCTCCCGGGAGACCACGGTCGCGGCGCCCGCCCGGCCCAGCAGCGTGCGCAGCACATCCCAGTCGGTCACCACGGATGGCGACAGCCGTAGGCGGCCATCGTGACCGGTCCGGACCCGGTGCTGACCATCTGGCCCGGTGCCCATCCAGTCCCGAACCTGGGTGATGGTCTGATCACGAACGTCGGCCGGGACGCCGCGGGGCCAGATCGCCGAGCCGAGCACGGTTGGGTGCACGCCGGAGGGATGTAACGCCAGATAGGCCACCACTTCGGCGGCCACGTCCTGCCGGGCCGGCTCGATCGGCCCGGCCCCGCGTACCTGAACGTCACCCAGCAGAGCGATCCGGGCACTGGCCTGCGCCCAGGACACGTCGTCGGTCTCCACGATCGGCTGGGCGAACCCCGGCCGTTCGCCGTCCTCGGGCCGGATCCGCGGGACGGGTTGCGCGGCCGCCACGAACAGGGAATGCAACCGTTCGACGCTGCTGTCGCCCAGCCGGTTCGCCATCACCGCCAGCGACAGCTCTTCGCAGGTCAGCCGTCCATCGTCGGCCACTCGAAGCCGCCAGCGGGCCGCGGCCAGCTCGCCGGTCATCAGTATCGCCAGCTGGTCGCCGGCCGTACGGGACAGGTCTTCGATCCGGTGCGCGATCGGCGCGGCCGGCGCCTCGCCGTACACCGCGACCCGCTCCGGCCGGGAACCGGGCGCCGGACCGCCGGTGAGCACCTGGGCTGGGCGGGACCGGACCAGGTGGGCGTCGCCCTGCTCCAGTTGGCCGGTCAGATCGTCCGGTCCCGCGCAGGAGATCAGCCGCCCGGCCGAGATCACCGGAAGGGTCTCGGGCAGGTCGCAGGTCAGCACCTCGATTCCCCGCGACCACGGATTGTGAGCCAGGCTGAGCGCCAGCGCCCGGACCACCGACGACGCCATCGCCGGCTCGCCGAGCACAGTCACCGGGCCACCGGCCGCCCCCAGGTTGATCAGGGCGTCGCGGCCCTGATCGTCCCGCCCGACCGAGGCCATCAGCGGATAGGCGCTCTGGGCGGCCGCGTCCAGGGCGTCCCCGTCGGCGATCTGCAACCGCCAGCGCGAGCCTGAGCCGGTCTCTTGCCAGGGCCGCGGCGCTCCAGGCTGAGGGACGCTGAGCAGCAGGTCGAGGCCCTCGTTGTCCACCACCGCGCCGTAGACCTGCGGCAGCGGTACGCCGGCCTGCTGGCAGCTGGCCCGGATTCCGCGCAGAGCGCGGTCGAGCAGGCTGCCCCGATCGGCGTCGGCGCCGGCCCGTAGCCAGACCTCGGCCTCGGCGGCTGGATCGTCCGGGGCGGTGCCACCTCGCCTGCGCCGAACCAGGAGCAGAGCAGCCAGCAGGCCCGCACCCAGCAGCCCAGCGCCGAGCAGATC
>CALMAR010000031.1 GCA_937859855.1 uncultured Kineosporia sp. | reverse complement strand
GCCCGGGCTGCCGCCCGGGGTCCCGCGGGAACCCCCGTCCCCCCCCCCGCCGCGGGCCGGGAGGGGGGCCGCGCCGATCAACGCCGGCCGGCCGGCCGCGGCCACCAGGATGGTGGCCCGCGAGGTCACCGAGGCCAGATCGATGGTGCGGGAATGGGCCACCGTCACAGTGGCATCTCGCTGCAACAGCAACTGTGCCAGGGGTTTTCCGACCACCAGTGATCGGCCGACGATCACCACCGGCTCTCCGGACAGCCCGATGGCGTGCTGGTCGAGCAACCGGAGCACTGCCTCGGCCGTAGCTGGGGCGAAGGCGTCCAAGCCGGCCGTCAGGCGTCCCAGCGAGAGCGGGTTGGCGCCGTCGATGTCCTTGCCAGGATCGATGGCCGAGGCCACCTCGGGAATGCTGATCCCGTCGGGCAGCGGGGTCTGCAGAATTATTCCGGCCGTTTCCCGGTCGGCCGATCGCCGCTGCAGCGCGCCGCGGATCTGGGCCGCGTCGGCGTCCCGGCCAAGATCCTCGACATCGCAGCGCATTCCGGCCCGGCGGCAGGCCTTGACAATGGACTGCACGTACCAGGCGCTGGATGGGTTCTCGGTCGCCATCACGACGGCGATCCGGGTCTGGGTACCCGAATCGCTCAGCCGGGCGACCCGCTGTGCCACCTGAGTTCTCAGTTGGGCCGCGAGTTCGGAGCCGGCCAGTGAGGTCGCGCTCATCCGGCCAGCCGTGCCCGGACGGCGGCGGTCACGCAGATGGCGGCGTTCTGCACGGCGTCCGCGTCGCTGGTCGCTGCCGCGCACCGGGCCCGGGAGCCGGGGTCGGTAATACCGCGCAGGTTGACCTCGATGTTGACCTGTCCGGTGGCGGCCCCAGCGCGGCCCGCCTCGGCCGCCGCCGCCAGGTCCGCGATCAGGCTGGGATTGGCGATCGGCACCAGTGTCCGAGCCAGCTCCACCACCCGGGCCGCCGCCGCGATCACCTGGATCGGCGGCTCGGCCGCTCCGATCAGCGACTCAGCGACTGCCGCCTGGCGCAGCTGCTTATCCGGTTCGGTCAGTTTCGGCCTGGCGTAGGCCGCGGAGACCGCCGCGAACGCTGCCTCGTCCTGCCCGACGAGTTCTACGGCGTGACGCCGTAGCTCTTCCGCCTCCTGGACGGCGCGGGAGATCTGATCCCGGCTGGCGTCATATTTCGGGCCGTCGCTGTACCGGCCCACCATCGCCACGAGTGCGGCCGCCTGGGCGACGTGCAGCGCGGCGGTGGCGCCGCCGCCCGGGGCCGGGATCCGATCAGCGAGATCGTCGAGGAAGTCCGCGATCGATTGGTCCTGCACGGGCACCCGGCCCCTTTCGTCGTGGCCAATCGGCGCCGGTCAGGCTACCAGCGGGCGGCTCGGCCGAGGTCGGAGCGGACTTCCTGGCGAGGTCCAGCCCGGCAGCGCTGTTTCGGGCCGGCACCGTACTGGCACCATCAGGTCCACCATCGGGCTTCGGTCGAGATCCGGTCCATCCCGCCGCGCAATGAGGAGCCACTGTGCCAGTGACGAAGGACGACGTGATGCAAACCCTCCTGGACGCCATGCAGCGCCAGGCCGACACCCCCAGCTCGATCGGGGGGACGAACGCGACTGCGGTCAAGACCTTCGCCGAGGCCTATGCCCTGCTCTACAACTGCAGAGATGGCGAGGACTGACGCTCAGCGCTCCTGCTCCAGAGCCAGCAGCCGCTTGCGCATGCCCTTTTCCGCACGATCAGCGATGGCCTTCAACAAAAGCGGCATCAGCGGCTGGGCCAGCTGAGCCAGGCCCTGCAGGGAGACGTCCACGGTGTAGCGGACCGACGTCCCTCCAGTGGGCGTCTGCGTGAACGTCATCTCGTCCCGGGTCCGCACGGTGGAGTTCCGGCCTTCCAGAACGATTCGTTTCCCGGGCTCGTACTGCGTCACGGTGTAGGTGAAAGCCGAGTCGTGGCCGGCCAGGCGCTGCACGTTCTCGAACCGGGACCCGACCGCCAGCGGTCCTGGATCCAGCCGGCGGCAGGATGCGGTATTGGGATCCCACTCCGCAGTGGTCGAGAAGTCACTCAGGTAGGGCGCGACCTTGCCAGCGCCCGTTGGGACGATCACGGTCCGGACCACGGTGGTCATGCCGCCTCCTGACAGCCTCGTCGCCGATGAGCTGGGTCAACGCGACCCATCCTCGCCCGAGACCGCCGAGCCCGAAAGTTGACCTGCCGCCGCTTCGGTGGCGTTGCCCGGGCTTCGAGGTGGGGGGCGGTCACCCGTCTGCGGTTGTCCGTTCGGCGAACGCCAGGTCATCTCAGGATACTGTTGTGATCCTTTTGCCGGACAGTTGACGTGCCTGCGCTGGCCAGATGATCGAGCGCCACGGCGGCAAGAGTTCCTATCATCGCGCCCACGACGTTGGCCACTAGATCGCTCAGCTGCGAAACGCGACCCACGAGGAATAACTGACAAAGCTCGATCGGAATCGCGATCGCGAGAATCGCAGCCAGGGTTCGACCGGCGGATCGACTCAAGAAATACAGAAAGAATCCAGCCGGCACGTACAGCATGGCGTTGGGCAATGCGTCAAACACCAGAGTCCGGCTGGACGGCATAAGCAGAAAAGAGTGTAACTTGTCAATGACGTCACCGTTTTCCGGCTGGCCGTCAGGGATGGCGGTGAGCGCTATGATTGCGGCCAGAGATAGTCCGGTCAGCGCTTGAAGGCGTCCGCGCCGGGAGGGATGTGTCACTCCCCAGGCAAGCGCCGACAATAAACCGATCACGAAACCAATCAGTAACGCTGGCCGTTCCGTGAACGCCCTATTATAAGCTTGCATGCACGGCACGCCGAGAACAAAAGGAAACACGAAACCAAGAACTGCGCACGAGCTGCCTAGCGCGATTCTCCAACTTCGGGACTGGTACTCCACCACGCTGCTGGCCAACCAGCCCAGGCCCATCAGGAAAGTAGACGCGAAGAATAGAGTTCTGTGCTCATCGATCCAGAACCAAAAATTCTGAATCAAGTACAGCCCCTTGATAACAATCGAAGCTCTGACGGCACTCGAAGAGCATAGCGGGCTTCACCACACTGGAGGGCCGCAATCGCGTGACTACGGCCCTTCAGCGCGACGCAAGGCACTAGTACAGCGGATTATATATTCCGCCGCTATGCTTACACGGACCTCCGTCACGGCACACGAAGAAGTCGATCTCGACAATCTGGCGAGCGTCATGGATGTAACTGTTCCAGTTCTCATCCGTATGGCAGCCATTGCCGGCCCTGCGATGAGGTGTGTCCCAAGAACTCGCGTTGGCCGGGTAGACCCGGAAGAAGCCGTAAACGGCCTTCTCATCGCACGAGTCGTCATAAATCCCCAGGTTAACGGGGTTGGCTTCAGTAGAGCTGGCCCAGCCTACGTCTGCGATCCCATGCCCCCCGTTGTCGTGACTGTATGCCGTGTGGCGGCTTGGGCGATTCCCGTTCCGATCACAAGACAGTTAAACCCCCAAAACGGTCATCACCGGCCGAAGCGGGTCAGGCTCAGAAGGCGGTCATATGGGATTGCCGTAGAGGTGGCAGCGGCGGCCTCGAAGGGTGCATGCGTGGCCCCGTGCCGCGTGCATGCGCAGGAAGAGCCGGTCGCGGGCGTTGAAGGGCTGGTTCCTCTCAATCCGGCTCAGCGCTGCAGGCCGCGATCACGTCGGCGAAGCGCTCGATGGCAGCCGAGTCCCAGATTCCGGCCAGGCTGACGATCAGATGCTGGACGCCGGCCGCTTGCAGTCCGCGCGCTCTGAGCACGTGGTCGCCGGTGGTGCCCGGGTTCACCTGCGCGGCCCAGCGGGCGTACTGGCGGGGCGGGCGGCGGCGAGCGATCTGGGTGTCCAGCTCGGCCTGGTCGCGAGCGGGCAGCACCGTGCTGAGATGAGTGACCTCGATCTGACCGGGATCCCGGCCCAGGTTCGCGCAATGCTGCTGCAGCACAGCGACCTTGCGTTGCACGGTGCTGACGTCTCCAGTGAGGTTGCAAGCGTCGGCATACTGCGCGACCAGTCTCAGAGTCCGCCGCTCCCCCGATCCGCCGACCAGGATCGGGATCCGCGGCTGGATCGGCCGTGGATAGCACATCGTGTCCGGAACGCTGATCAGCTCACCTTCGAAGGCGGCCGAGCCCGGGCCCCAGAGCACCGGGAGTAGCCGCAGCGCATCCTCGAGCAGATCCAGCCGGCGGGCCGCCGGCGGGAACGGCCAGCCATATCCTTCGTGTTCGGCCTGGAACCAGGCCGCGCCCAAGCCGCAACGAGCCCGGCCACCACTGAGCACGTCCAAGGTGGCCACGATCTTGCCGAGATGAGCGACGTTCCGATAGGTGATGCCGTTCACCAGGCAGCCGATGGACGCTCGCTGAGTGGCAGCCGCCAGATAGCCCAGTGCCGCTGTGCTTTCCAGCATGTCCTCCCAGGCCCGGCCGGCCTGCGGGATCTGCCGGAAATGGTCCATCACCCAGATCGACTCGAAGCCGGCCTGCTCGGCCCGAACGGCCACTTCCGCCAGCCGATCGGCCAGCCCGGCGGCCCCCTCGGGCAGATCGAACCGGGACAGTTGCAGGCCGAAGCGGAGTCCTCGCGGCGCGACCAGTCCGGCCGCCTGCTCCCGATCACCGCGCGGGCCCGCGGCCCTGCCCTCATTGGGGCGCGGGTTCGCGAAAGCAGTCGGCACCACCCGGACCGGCTCAGGCCTGAGTACCTGGTCGAAGCCCTCCTGCTGCACAACTGTCCGGAGCTTCTGGTACGACGACAGCTGAGCAGTGAGCACCGCCTGCGAAAGCCGGTCGCGCCCCGGGCGAGTGGCGTTGCGGCGCCGGCATTCAGCGGCCGGGGTGTCGAAGGGGACCGCGATCGCGGGCACGTCGTGCCGCCGGGCCAGTTCCAGCCAGCTCCGGCGCCGATCCTGATC
>CALMAR010000030.1 GCA_937859855.1 uncultured Kineosporia sp. | reverse complement strand
GTCCGGCAGGCGGCGGAGACGTTCGGACGGCTGGACATCCTGGTCAACAACACAGGGATCAACCCGGTTTACGGCCCGATGGCTGGCACCGATGCCGGCGCCGCGGCCAAGGTTTTCGACGTGAACGTACTGTCGGCCCTGGCCTGGACCGAGCAGGCCCGCCAGTTCGGCCTTGGTCATGCGCCGGGAGCAGCGATCGTGAACGTGGCATCGGTGGCGGGTCTGCGGCCGGCCCCGGGGATCGGGGTGTACGGCGCGAGCAAGGCCGCTCTGATCCATGTCACCGCGCAGCTGGCGCTGGAACTGGCGCCGATCATCCGGGTCAACGCGGTGGCTCCGGCCGTGGTCAAGACCCGGTTCGCGACCGCCCTGTACGAGGGACGGGAGGCTGAGGTGGTGAAGAACTATCCGATCGGGCGGCTGGGTCATCCAGACGACGTTGCCGCCGCGGTCGCCTTCCTGGCCAGCGACGACGCGGCCTGGATCACCGGGCAGACGCTCACCCTGGACGGTGGGGTCGGGCTGTCCGGAGGAGTGGGTTAGTAAAAGAGGTGGTCCAGGTTTCGCGTGGGCCTGATATTCAACGATCCGGCCTTGCTAGATTTGCCGCCTTCCTGAGGATCAGGATGCGATCCGGGTGTGCTGTCCCTTGCTGGGCATTGGGACCCTGAGCGCCGACCATCGGAGGGGTGGATGACAACCGAGGCGTCGCCGATCATGGCCTCACCGGATATTCCCGGCCAGATGCTGGCCTGGCAGGTCCTCAAGCCGGGTGAGCCCGCCGACGTGATGAGTCTGGGCGAGGTACCGGTGCCGCGGCCTGGGCCGGGACAGGTCCTGATCGAGGTTTGGTCAGCCGGGCTCAGCTTCCCGGATGCACTGCTGTGCCGGGGCAGTCATCCCGAGCAGCCGGCGGCGCCGTTCACGCCTGGGTCCGAAGCCTGTGGCGAGATCGTCGGGGTGGGAGCTGGGGTGGACCGGGTCCGGCTCGGCGAGCGGGTGACCGGGGTGATGGCGATGCCCAGTGGATCGCTGGCCAAGTACGCGCTGGCCCGCTCCAGCGATGTGCTGGCCGCCCCGAACAACCTGGGCGACGCTGCCGCCTCGGTGTTTCATGTGGCCTACCAGACCGCCTGGTTCGGGCTGTACCGCCGCGCCGCACTGCGGGTGGGGGACGTGCTGCTGGTGCACGCGGCGGCGGGCGGAGTCGGCTCGGCCGCGGTCCAGCTGGGCCGGGCTGCGGGAGCAAAGGTGATCGGGGTGGTGGGCTCGGCCGAGAAGATTCCGGCCGCTCGCCGACTCGGAGCGGAAATCGTGATCGACCGGTCCCAGCAGGACATCGCTGAAGCGGTGCGGGAGGCCACTGAGGGGCGCGGCGTCGACGTCGTCTTCGACTCGGTCGGCGCCGAGGCCTTCGAAGCGTCGGTCTCGGTGATCGCCTTCGAGGGCCGGATCGTGCTAGTCGGCTTCTCCGGCGGCAAGATTCCGCAGGCTCAGGCCGAGCACATCCTCGATAACAACTACGCCATCTACGGATTGAACTGGTCGCGGTATCGCGACCGTGATCCGGCTCTGGTGGCCCGGGCCCACGCCGATCTGACCAGCTTGGTGGATGTGGGGGCGATCGCACCGCTGATATCGGAACGGCTTGCCTTCGAGGACGCTCCGGACGGGCTGCTCAAAGTCGCGACCGGCCAGTCGGTGGGCCGGATCGCCGTCTCTCCGCCCTCCTGACGGCTTCGCTGGACGTGAAGCGGAGCCGGGCCGGGACGATGCCCCTCCGCATCGTCCTGGCCCGGCCCACGCCTGTCTGCGGAGCGGTGAACGCGTCCCGCGCGGCCAGCCCCGGCTCCGCAATCCGGCCAGCCCTTCGGGCGCGTCCCAGGAGCCATCGGTGTGTGGCCGGGGCACTTGAAGCGACTGCCCTATGAGCTGAATCACATCGTCCGCTCCGCGGCCATGATCCGGCCCGGATCGATCGGCGGTCTCCTCGCCGGTCACGTCGATGGGGTGGCCGGCGAAGCGATCCGATTCAGCCACGGGATCGGCCCGGACGTGGTCGCCGGAGTGATTGGGCCGGGGCCGGGTCGCCGCGATGGGAGCATTGCCGGCATGTCGAGGTTCCGGGTGCTGACGCCCCTCCGCTGGTCGGACATGGACGCGTATGGCCACATCAACAACGTCCAGTTCCTCCGGCTGCTCGAGGAGGCCCGGGTGATGGCCCTGTCCGATGGGTTGCCGACCGGGGCCGACCTGGCCAGCACCGGGCTGTACGTGGCTCGCTCGGAGATCGAATACCTGGCGCCGTTGCTATACCGGCCGGCCCCAGTCGCGGTGGACATCTGGGTGACCCGGATCGGCGCGGCCGACTTCGACATGGCCTATGAGGTGCTGGACGCCACCATGGCTGGGGGTGGGCCGGGCACCGTGTTCGCGCATGCGGAGACAACGCTGGTGGCCTTCGACCTGCAGAACGAGCGGCCACGGCGGATCTCGGCGGAAGAGAAGAAACGGCTGGAGAGCTGGCGGGCCGACCCGATCCGGTGGAAACGCCGCCGGGGCATGGCGAATCCATGAACTCCGCGGGTCCGGTGATGTTGCCGGACGGCGCCGCGGTGGCTGATCTGCGCCAGTTCGCCGGACGGGCGCTGCGGCTCGACCCGGGCGGTGTCATCCGGCTGGTGGCGGAGGGCTGGGTGCTGGCGGCCTACTGCCGGGCCCTGTCGGGAGCCGGCGGCCCCACGGTGCTCGCCCTGCGCACGGTGGCGCTGGCTGAGCCGGTCAGGCTGGATCTGACCGTCGCGCTGGAATCGCTGCAGGATCGACTGTCCGAGCTGAAAGAAACTGCGGGGCAGCATATTCCGCTATCACTGGTTTCGATCTCCGGCGCTGGACCAGCTTGGGCGGGAGTGTTGCCCCCGCGGCGGGGTTGGTCACTCGAGGGGATGATCGAGCCTGTCACGCTGAAAAGCGTTGCTGAGCAGGGAATCGCCGAAGTATCGGCTGAAACACGTTCCGCAACAGGGGCTTCAGCCGTGGCACAGCTGCGGGCTCGGGTCTGGGGGCGTGATCTGGCCGCGGGTTCCACGCTGCCCGCGGGGGCCGCGTTCGCCGCTGATGCCTACGGGTTCATCTCCGATGAGGCGGTCACTGTGCATCGGCGCGGCGCTTGGTGGCGGCTCAGTCTGCTTCGGGGGCATGTTCTGGCCCGGCAGCCGGGTCTGGGCTAGAGGATCTGGAGGTCTTGCCCGGCCGGACCGTAGGCTGCCGAGATGGCGGACGAGGTGGGCGACCTGTATCTGGCCACGGTGGTGCTGAACGTCCGGGACATGCGCCGAGGAGTCGAGTTCTGGTCCGCGGCACTGGGTTACCAGCCGCGCGGGCAGGACTGGGACGACGAGTTCATGATGCTGGTGCACCCGTGGCGAGCCGGGTTGCCGGTCTCTCTTCAGCTGACCAGCAACCCGCCGAAGGAGCCGGCCCGGGTTCATCTGGACCTGTACACCGGCGAGCAGGGGCGTCAGGTCGAGCGGCTGGTCGCCCTCGGCGCGGCCCGGGTCGAGGACTGGCCCTATCCGGACGACCCCGACTTCATCGTCTTGCGCGACCCGGACGGGAACGAGTTCTGCGTGATCGACCACCCGGACCCGTTGTGAGCCGCGACCCGCCCTTCACCGGCGATCGATCGGGCTGACCCGGTTGACCATGCTCCAGGCGGCCCGCTCGAGGTAGTCCCAGAGCATCGACTCGTAGGCCGGCGGCAGGCCCAGCTCGGTCAACGCCGTCCGCATGTGCAGCAGCCAGTGGTCGCGGGCGGTCTCGTCCACGGTGAACGGCGCGTGCCGCATCCGCAGCCGGGGATGCCCCCGCTGGTCGCTGTAGGTGGCCGGGCCGCCCCAGTACTGTTCCAGGAACATGGTCAGCCGTTGCGCGGCCGGCCCCAGATCGGCTTCGGGATACATCGGCCGCAGCACTTCGTCGCTGGCCACCCCGGCGTAGAACCGCTCGACCAGGCGGACGAAGGTGTCATGTCCGCCGATGGCCTGGTAGAAGCTCGGCGGTCCCTCATTCTCTTCCAGCACTGGACCATTGTCTCAGCCCCGGAACGCGGGTACCTGGTCCTCGCCGTTCACGGCCACCGCCGCCGGGACGGGACGGATCTGGATGCCTTCCGCGTCGAACCGGGACTTGATCCGGGCCCGTAGCTCCCGGGTCACCGCCCACTGGGCCGCGGATTGGGTCTTCACCCCCAGCCGCAGCACGATCCCGTCGGCCGTGATCGCCTCGATGCCCCACACCTGCGGCTGGTCGATGATCAGGGCGGCGTACTGCGGGTCGGCGGCCAGCCCCCGGGCGACGTCGAGCAGCAGCGTCTCCAGCCGGCTGACGTCGTCGGAAAAGCCGATGGTGGTGTCCAGCACCGCGCGCGACCAGCCCTGGGACTGGTTACCGACCCGCAGGATCTCGCCGTTGCGGACGTACCATACGGTTCCGTTCACGTCCCGCAGCTGGCTGATCCGGAGACCGACCGCCTCGACCACGCCGCTGGCCTCGCCGACATCCACGATGTCACCGACGCCGTACTGGTCCTCGAAGATCATGAAAATCCCGGACACCACGTCCTTGACCAGCGACTGTGCGCCGAATCCCAGGGCCACCCCGGCCACTCCGGCGCTGGCCAGCAGCGGAGCCACCGAGAAGTCCAGCTCCTGGAGCACCATCAGCACCACGATCACGCCGACCACGACAGTGGTGACACTCTGCAGCACCGAGGCCAGGGTGCGGGCCCGGGCCTCCCGGCGGCCGATCAGCAGCAGGCTGGAACCGCCGGGCATCGCTTCATGATCGGCTCGCCCGGTGGTCATCCGGGTGGCCATCCGGTTGATCAGCCGGTGCAGGACCCGGCGCAGCAGCAACCCCAATCCGATGATCAGCACGATTCGCAGCGGGGTACCCAGGACCACGTCCAGCGTCTGAGCCACGCCCTTGTTGCCGGTCCAGCGGTAGATCACGCCGCAGACGGTGACGTCGTCCGGGCCGCAGGCCGCGGCCGCGAACGGGGATGACGCCCCGGTCACGGCAGGGCCAGCCCGGTCTGTGCGGCCAGGAAAGTCATCGTGTCGGCCGACAGCGCGATCGTCCGGGAGATGGACCGCGCCCCGTGGCCGACATCTCTCTCGCGGCGCAGCAGGATCGGCCGGGACAGGGAGGCCGTGGTGGCGAACTGCAGGGCCGCACAGAGCTTCCGGGCGTGTAGCGGATCGACCCGCGTGTCGCCGTCGAACACCGTGAACAGCACGGCTGGGTAGTCGACCCCCTCCTCGACGTGGTGGTACGGCGAATAGGCCAGCAGCCAGTCCAGCTCCTGCGGCACGGCCGCGCTGCCGTACTCCACGTTCCAGGTCGCGCCCAGGCCGAACAGTTCGTACCGGACCATGTCCAGCAGGGGTGCCGAGCAGACCACCGCGGTGTACAGCTCCGGCCGCTGGGTCAGCGCCGCCCCGACCAGCAGGCCGCCGTTCGAGCCGCCGCTGATCGCCAGCTGCTCGCTGGTGGTCCAGCCCTGGGCGACCAAGTGCTCGGCGGCGGCGTGGAAGTCGTCGAACACGTTCTGCTTGTTGGCCAGCATGCCGGCCCGGTGCCACTCCTCGCCCTCCTCGGTGCCGCCTCGCAGATTGGCCACCGCATAGACGCCGCCCGCGGCCGCCCAGGCCAGGATCGAGGCCGAGTACCCCGGCGTGAGTGGAACGGCGAAACCGCCGTAGCCGTAAAGGATGGCCGGTCGCGGGGAGACCGGGCGCTGGGCGCCGTCCAGCAGATCGGCCCGGGCGATCACGAACATCCGGACCGTGGTGCCGTCCTTGGACTGGTACTCGACCTGCTGGGTGACCACGTCCGGTGCCTCGATCGTGCCCGGCGGGTCGGCGTAGATGCCGTACTGGTGGTCGCGGGCGTCGTACCGGAAGACCCGGGGCGGGGTGACGTGGTCGGTATAGCTGAACCAGGCCTCGTGGCCCCCCTCGGGCCGGGACAGGATGCCGCCGGTGCTGCCGGTGCCGGGCAGCGAGATGCGCCCGGCTGCTCCGGGCAGCTGCTCACCGGACAACCGGTCGTGCACCGTGATCGAGGACACCGCGTGCCGGGTCCAGCTGGCCAGCAGCAGGCCGTCGGGGCGGCCCGCCTCGGCCAGCTCGGCGCCGTCCAGGATGGTGAAGTCCTCCAGCACCGCCTGCGGGTCCTGCGGGATCAGGTCGGTCCAGTGCTGCGGCTGCGGCTGCTCCGGCGAGGTGAAGGCGATCCGGCCGCGCGGCGCGTCCAGGTCGGTGAAGATGTAGAGCCGCCCGTCCCGGCCGACCGATGCGCCGGTCTGCGCGTCCAGCCCGGTGACGATCGGCACCAGATCCGGTGTGCGGTGAGCGCCGTCCCGAAGGTCGGCGATCCACAGGTCGTTGCGGGGGGCGGTGCCGACCGACGCCGAAATGGTCAGCCAGCGGCCATCTCTCGATACCCCGACCCCGTAGTAGGTGCGTGGATCGCGGCCAGCACCGAAGATTTCCACGTCCTCCTCCGGATCGGTGCCCAGCACATGCAGCCAGACCCGGCGGTGGTACTGCTGCTCGTCCTCCGGCAGATCCTCCGGCGGCAACCGGCGCACGTAGTAGAAGGCCGGGCGGGTCTCACCGTCGATCGGCAGCCCATCCGGGATCCAGGCCACCGGGGAGTAGCGGGCCCGTTCGATCGGGCCGTCGACCAGTTCCCCGGTGCGCACGTCCAGCACCCGCAGCACGCTCTCCTCGGTGCCACCCTCGGACAGCTGGTAGGCCAGCAGTTCACCGGATCGGTCCGGCTGCCAGGCGTCCAGCGTGGTCAGGCCGCCCGGGTCGATCGCGATCGGGTCGATCAGCACCCGCGCCCCCGCCTCCGGATGCTGGGGGTCGGTGACGTCCTGCTCGCTGACGTAGAGCACGCCGTGCTCCTGCTCGGCCGTGCGCCGGACGAAGAACCGCCGCTGGGCTCGCCAGATCGGCACCCCGGTGACGCCGGCGCCGAGCAGTTCGGTCAGCCGGTTGGCCACCCCCTCCCGCCCGGGCCAGCTGGCCGGGCACCTGATGGCCCAGCCGCTCGTCGAGGGCGCCGACCAGGTGATGCTGGCCCGCT
>CALMAR010000029.1 GCA_937859855.1 uncultured Kineosporia sp. | reverse complement strand
GCCCACCACAGCGCCAGGTGAGCCGGAGAAGTCCACACGGCCGACATCAACCTCCGATGGGGCCACGTCAACCAAGGCACCCACGACCAAGGCACCCATGACCAAGGAACCCAAGGACAAGGAACCCAAGGACAAGGCACCCAAGGACAAGGCACCTGAGAGGGGGAACAGCGGGAAGGCCAGCGGAAATTCAGGCAGCGGGAGCGCAGGTCATGGAGGGTCGAAAAGCGACAGATCTGGCCATGACAACTAGCGTGGGAGCAACATCATGCGGGGGTCCGGATCGCGCCGGTCCGGGCAGGCAAGGCTGCGGCTAGCAGGTTGGCTGCGATGCACCAGTGCCTGCTCAGTCCGCTCCAGTGCGCGGCGCTCAGTCGTACCGGGAGCGCGACGAGGATGACGACAAGGTCTCGCCTTGTTCAGGGGCGGAACCCTTTTGATGTTCTGATCGAACCTTGAGGCCCAACCAGCGACGACCGTCAGCGCAGGCGTCCCTGCGCGGCCGCGATGACGCCGTCCCCAGGCTTCATGTGATCAACCCCTGAGGCGTCCGGGCGCTGCCGCACCGCCGCGCCCGGCTCCCGCAGCGAGCCGAACTCCGTCACCCGAGTATGTGCTGGCTGCACCTTGGCGCCGTCCTGGACGGCGGTCGGCGCTCTCGCCGTTCTCGCTCCGTCACAAGCGATCTCCGCGTTTGATGGCGAGGATACGACGTTGTCGGCGTCGTCACGGACGAGCCCTACCGAAGCTGCGTACCGGGGTCCAAGGGGCCGGTGGCCCTTTCGGTGGCAGTTGTCATGATGTCGCCGGTTTGCGTCACTCGGTGAGAAGTGCAGATGAACAGGTGGGATGGCGATCACGGCTTCGTTCGCCACGCCGGCTCAGTCGCCCGGCGGAAGGTGTCTCGGGGGCGGCAGGAGACGGTGCGAACCGGTGGCCTGCTGTGCACCGCCTGGCTCAGGCGAAGATCTCGTCGAAGAAGGCACGCATCGCCTCCCAGGAGCGCCTGTCGGCGCGGGCCTGGTACTGCGCTCCGTGATCGGGCGCGTCGGCTGTCGGCACCGCGAAAGCGTGCATGGCCCCGGCGTAGGAAGTCAGTTGCCAGTCGACCTGCGGGGCGCCGCGCAGCTCCTCTTTCCACGCGGTGATGTCCTCGTCGGGAACCACCGGGTCCGATCCACCGGCCAGCACCAGCAGCGGAGCCGTGATGTCGGCGGCGTCCGACGGGTCGTGCGCGATCAGGCGGCCGTGGAACGACACCACGCCGGCAAGATCGGCGCCGGTACGGGCCAGTTCCAGGCAGGCCGACCCGCCGAAGCAGTAGCCGATCGCAGCCACCCGGTCGGGGTCGACATCCGGATCGGCCAGCAGCCGGCGCAGGCCGGCAGCGGCTCGTGCGCGCAGCAACGGCAGGTCGCGGTAGAAGCCCGTGGCCACGTCGGGCGCCGTGGCGTCGTCGGGTCGCACCCCTGCCCCTTTTTGGGCGGCGCCGATTGCTCCGTCGCCGCGGGGGGCCCGCTTCGGGCCCCGCCCCGCGATGTGGTCGTTCACCCCGTTCCAGTCGTGGATCACCAACACGCCTGGTCGCTTGCCCTTGGCCGCGGCGTCCTTCACCAGGACACCCTCCAGCGGCGTGCCGTTCAGTTCGTAGCCGACCGGGACCGGGCCGATGTCGCTTCCTTCCGGTACGGGAACCGTTGCCACGATGTCGGCGAGCCTCGTCATGCCCACGACCTTAGGCCACCAGCCCCGAACAGGCCCGAGCACCAAGCGGCTGGAACACCTGCGCGGCTGCGCACCCCGGACGGCGACCCGGCCGACCACATCGCACGCTCACTGCTGGCAACCGGCGGCTTCGCACCCTGGCCAGGCTCAAATGCGATGAGCCGGTTCGGGTTCTGGCGCTGAGCAAGGACGCCGGTCAGCTGCCCCAGCGCCAGGGAATCGGCGCCTGCGGGGGAACCTGCTGAGGCACGACTGCCGTCACACGAGCACCGCCGCCGGCCAAGTACTCGACGAGCTCGGTTGCGTCGAGAGCTCTGGCGTCGTGGCCGTCCATCAGAGTCACCGAGAACAGGGCGACCGTGCCGAGAGCGCCGGTGACGGTGGTCCGGCCCCAGGTCGACCCGTCGACGATCGTGCGGTCCAGGTCGGCCTCGGCGAGGCTGGTGCCGCGCAGGTCGGCCCCGTCGAGGTCGGCGCGCAGGAGGTACGTGCGGGACAGGTCGGCATCGCTCAGGTCGGCACCGGTGAGGTCCGCGCGGATCAGCCGGGCGGCATGCAGCCGGGCACCGTGCAGGCGTGCCTGCGGGAGCTCGGCCTTGTAGAGGTCGGCTCCGGACAGATCCGCGCCGGACAGATCCGCTTCGTGCAGGGCGACGTGAGAGAAGTCCACACCACGCAGGTCGGCACCTCGCAGGTTGGCCCGCACCAGTACCGCCCCCGACAGATTCACCTCGGCCAGCCGCGCCCCGGGCTGCACGAGCCCGTCGATCTCGAGGCGGGCGCCTTCGGCGCCGACCGTGCGCAGCCACTGCTGATGTGCCGCGAACAGTTCCGGGTCAATCCCTGCCAAGGGAACCTCCGCTCCTAGCCTCAGGCACCATCGTCACGGCCACCACAGAACTCGCAAAGGTAGCTCCCCTCGCCCGGTCGCGGACTCGACCGCCTGACGCAGCTGCGCCAGATCGCCCGGGGAGAGGTTCCGGGTGTCGAGCATGACGTTCTCGTGGGACCAGTTCATCTCCCGCCAGATGCTCTGCATCGCCTTGTCGAGGCTGAATCGGCCATTCTCGCTGTGGAAACCTTTGACGTCCCAGTGATTGTTCGCGTTGTCGATGAATTCCTCGGCCGGGTTCTCCGAGCGCCGCAGTCCCTGGACCTGCCCGCTGCGTTCCAGGCCGTCCCCGACCTCCGCCTCGGCCCGAGATTCCGGCGTGATCCGGCCGCCGTGGGCCGGGTCGCGAGCCAGCTCCTCGATGCGCTGCTGCTGAGCGGCATTCGCCTCGCCCGACCCGCTGGAGCCGGAATCCCCGGAACCGGACGAGCCCGCATCGTCGGCGGCCTGGCTGAGCATGATTCCGGTCTTCGCCAGCGCGGTCGATCCGACGGCGGCGAGGCCCAGTTCGGCGGTAAGGGTCGGGACGAGCACCAGCTCGCCCTCCGCCACCGCCAGGGCGAACGGCGGGAAGAAGATCAGCGCGGCTGCGAACAGGGCCAACCCGGCGAGGACGTAGAGGCTGCCGAGCGCGTCGAGCGCGTGCAGGTTCTGCACCAACGCGCGATCAGCGGTGCGGTGGACGACGGCCAGCAGCAGGACCGGGACGACCGCCACGAGCCCCCCGGCCGCGGTCAGGATCCGCTCCTGCGGCCGGACCCGGGCCTCGTGCAGGCTGGACGGCGGGACGCTGCGCAGCACGGTCCACGAGTACCTCAGCTGGAACAGGAGCAGAACCGCCCCCGCCAGGCCAGACCCTACGAGGAGCCAGAGCCCGGTCTCGCCGAGCATCCACTGCTGAAGCCTCTGCGTCGCCGGGAAGCCACCGGCGACGAGGTAGGCGAGGGCGGGGATCAGGCTGACGAACCAGACGATCATGGCGGGCGATCGGAGCAGGCGCTTCGGCGCCAAGGCCCGCCGCAGACCGGTCAGCAGGCGCTCGCCGGCCGCCTTCCACGCCGGCCCGGAGCGGGCGCGCTCGAGCCGGGCTCGGTCGTGGGCGATCGCTGCTCGCAGGTCTGGGTCGTCGGCGTCGGCGGCTACACCGAAGAGGGTGCCGCGCCGGGCCAGGACGAAGCGCCAGGTCGTGTACGTACTCCACGGGACGGCGACCAGAGCCCGGCTGGTCAGCGTCCCACCACCCATGGCCACCGGCTCGCCGGTCAGCAGGAGGTCCCGAAACCGTGCACGCCAACGACTGAGCACCTGGCGATCCGCGGCCACGGCAACCACCAGCGCGATCACCATGACGGTCTGGAGCCTGCCGCCGAGCCAGGTCAGGACCTCGGAGAACGGCTTGAGGGACGCCGGCACCGCGGAGGCCGCGTTCAGGTTGTAGTTGGCGTGGTCGAGGCAGGCCACGATCAGGCCTGTCAGTCCGAGCCATCGCATCGGGCCCCTTCGGCGGGCGATCCAGCCCAGCCCGAACGCCGCCAGCGCCGTCCACACCAGGTGCTGCACCGTGTCGGCGCCCGACGCCAGAAGGGCCGAGAACGCTGCCGGAGCCGGTTGCCACGAACTGAGCGAATGCCACAGCGACGGCACGGTGACCGAGCCGCCCAGGCCGGCCGACACGAGGTAGCCGCCGGAGACGTGCAGCGACAACGCGCGGAGTGTGGAGTAGCGCAACGCGCTCTCGAACAGCTCGAAGCCGACTCCCAGCGCAGCTCCGGCCAGCAGATGATCGGTCAGCCCCAGCTGGCGGCGGCCGGCAGTCCACCACCACCCGAGCAGGACCAGCGGCACCAGCTTGATGACCTCCTCGATCACCGGATCCGCTGTGTATGAAGCTTTTTCGACAATCGTGCCGAGAGACCAGTCGGTCCCGGCAGCAACTGCGCGGGTCCATCCGACCTGCAGCAGGACGGCGAGGGTGCCGCAGAAGTAGAAGCCGACCCCGATCGCCATCAGCAGCGTGGTCATCCGAACGGAGCGCGCGAACGACCCCAGAACGGCCAGCTGCAGCACGCAGACCACCGCGGCGACGGTCATCAGCAGCAGCATCGGCGGGGTCCCCCTGGGCCGGCCGCCGGCCGGCGGCCGCCCGTGTCTGAGCAAGGTGTCCGCAGAGCATGCTGCCGGACGAGCCGGTGGAAAACCAGACGAAAGCCCCTTACCGGTATCAGCGCCCGGGCCTGGCGCCCCCGGCGCGCCGTCTGCAGGCCTCCAACTGCGCAGGCAGGTCCTGTCATGGCCCTGCGGTCCGTACGCGCAGTCTCGCCCCTCCGGCATAACCATGATCTATCAGACTTTACGGAGAGTGATTATTGGTTACATCCTGACCGCGGAGCCCCGATCGGGACGGTGCGGGTAACAGAGCTTTAGCGGTGGCATATTGACAATGAAACGCACGGAAGAGCCCGATATGTGACCTTCGAGCAGGTGGCTCCTGTCGGGGTTACTCAGGACTCATGGGAGAGTCATGTTCGCTCGAATGGTGGTTGCGGCACCGTCGTTGTGGTCGCTCGTCTCGTCGGGGCAGCTTCGATGCCCGCGAAGACGTCGAGCCCCGATGCTGCACTGACCCGAGGCTGCACTGAGCCGAGACGCTCCCGGCGGCTGAGGTCCCCTGCCCTATGACCTCATCCGGCCCGTGATGCCGGTGAAGAAACTCTTGGGACGACCATCGTGTCAAGGAGAAACAGATGACCATCAGGGAATCTCGATCAGGGCGTCTCGTGCCCTTCGGGCTCGTCATCGCCTTGTTGTTGGGCGTTCTCGGTGTGCTCGCTGTCGACGCGCCGGCGCAGGCCGGCACCATCGGCCAGTTCCATGGAGTCAACTGGGCCGACCCGGATGACAACTTCATCACCGGCCCCAACGTTCCGGTCGGCCTCTCCGCCGCGGACAACTACAGCACCACGTACAACAAGGCCGTCGGGATCATCAAAGGATTCAAGGCCCTCGGCGCCAACACCATCCGGTTCGGCATCAACTCGGCCACCACGTCGACGTCCTGGTGGAACAGTGTGATCGGTGCCTACGACGCCGCATCGGACAACGGCATGAACGTCGTGATCGCCCCGTGGCTTCAGGGTGGGCGGGTCAGCGACACCACGGCGTTCTACGAGATGTGGGACGTCGTCATCAACAAGTACGGCACCAGGACCAATTTCTACTTCGACATCTTCAACGAACCCAACGGGTACAACACCACGGACCTGCTGAACTTCGAGGCAGGATTCCTGTCGCACTACCCGAACCTTGCTCGCAGCCACATCATCGTGCCGGGAACCTCGTCCGACAACTATCTGTGCGCGCCCGGCGGTGACTCCAGGCTCAACGGCACGCTGCTCTCGATTCACATTTACAGCATGTTCGGTGACTCTCACAACAGCGAACCGGACTGGGTCAACGACTTCGAGAACAACATGTGCGGCTACGCGAACCGTGCCGTGCTGACCGAGTTCGGCGTCCCGCTGACCACCGGCGTCAATTGGAACGCCGCCGCCAACGGGAACCGCGACCTGTCGTACTTCTACGGTATTACCGACACGCTGCGTCGCCTCGGCATCGGTTCAATCCTCTGGACCGGCGTCAAGGAGACGAACCAGACCGTCGGACCCGGCCCGTGCGAGAACGCGTCCTGTGCGCTCACCTCGATCAGCGGCTCAGGGACCGACCTTTCGCTGAAAGTGACCAGCCAGTCCGGGCTCGACCGGGTCCAGTGGGGCTGGGGCAACGGCACCAATCCGGGCGCCGGCAACGGCGCCGGCAGCGTCAACGTGCTGCGCGGAAACAGTTCTCAGCGGTGCCTGGACGTGCCGGGCAGGTCCACGACCAACGCCACCCAACTCCAGGTCTGGGACTGTAACGGCGGCACCAACCAGGACTGGAAGCTGCAGTCCGACGGCAGCCTGCAGGTCTACGGCAACAAGTGCCTCGACGTACCGGGCCACTCCACCACCCGAGGCATCCGGGTCCAGATCTGGGACTGCAACGGTGGCGCCAACCAGCAGTGGACCCTCAAGCCGGACGGCACGGTGGTCGGCCGGGAGTCGGGTCTCTGCCTGGATGTGACGGCGCCCAGCACCGCGAACTCGACCCCGGTGACGGTCTGGACCTGCAACGGCGGCAGGAACCAGAAGTGGGTGCGGCAGTGACCCGAGCCCTCGTTGAGATCCGACTCGTCACCGCCGAGTTCCGCGAAGAACCGGCTCGCAGTTCATCATCGAGCAGACCAATGATCATCGAGGGGGAGTCATGCTGAAGCGTCTGCTGGCATCAACGGTCGCGCTGACATCGACGTTGCTGATCTCGTCGGTCGGGGTTTCCGTCCCGGCTGGTGCGGAGGACAACGGCCTGGCCCTGATCCCGCCGGAGGGTTGGAGCAGTTGGAGCTTCATCCGCAACAGCCCGACCGAGGTCAAGATCAAGGCCCAGGCGAAGGGGATGCACGACTCCGGCCTGGTCAGCCACGGCTTCCAGTACGTCAACCTGGACGACTACTACTATCTGAACCCGGGCACGAACGTCGACCAGTACGGCCGCTGGGTTCCGGACACGGGCAAGTTCCCGGACGGGATGGCCAACCTGGCCTCCTACATCCACGGTCTGGGCGAGAAGTTCGGCATGTACGTGACCCCGGGCATCCCGAAGGCCGCGTACGACCAGAACACCCCGATCGAGGGGACGTCGTTCCACGCCCGTGACATCGTCTCGGACACCACCGACCACGAGTCGAACTACGGTGGCTTCGGCGGGATCATGTACTTCATCGACTACCAGAAGAACCCGGCCGCCGCGCAGGCGTTCGTCAACTCCTGGGCCGACCTGCTGGCCTCCTACGGCGTCGACTACCTGAAGATCGACGGCGTGCACACGTCGGACGTGGCCGACGTCCGGGCTTGGTCGACCGCGCTGCGGCAGTCCGGCCGCCCGATCCACTTCGAGCTGTCCAACAGCCTGCCGATCGCCGACGCCGACACCTGGAGGTCGCTGGCGAACGGCTGGCGGATCAACGGTGACATCGAGGCGTACGGCAGCAGCAACCTGACCTCCTGGAACAACGTCACCTCCCGCTTCACCCTGCTGCCGCCGTGGGCGCCGTACGCCGGCAAGGGTGGCTGGAACGACCCGGACTCGCTCGAGCTGGGCAACGGCACCAAGGACGGCATGAATCCGGCCGAGCGGCAGAGCACGATGACGCTGTGGGCCATCTCGGCCGCCCCGCTGCTGCTGGGGTCGGACCTGACCAACATCGACCCCACCGACCTGAAGATGCTGACCAACGACAGCGTGCTGAACGTCGACCGGGCCGGCATCCCCGCGCTGCCGCTGTCGCAGTCCTCCAAGCAGCAGGTCTGGCGGGCCAAGAACCCGAACGGCAGCTACACGGTGGCCCTGTTCAACCTGGGGGACTCCACCGCCACGGTGAAGGCCGACTTCAGCGACCTGGGCTTCACCGGCACCGCCGCCGTGCGTGACCTGTGGGAGCAGGCGGACGCGGGCACCGCGACCGACTCGATCTCCCGCTCGTTGCCGGCGCACGGCTCCGCCCTGTTCACGATCACGCCCGGCACCGCCACCGTGTCCACCGGCGGCACCCTGACCAGCGCCCAGTCCGGCCGTTGTGCCGACGACCCGAAGAGCACCCTGGTCAACGCCACCCAGCTCCAGGTCTGGGACTGCAACGGCGGCAACAACCAGAAGATCACCTACAGCGCCTCGGCCAAGACGCTGAAGGTGCTGGGCAAATGCTTCGACGCCCAGCACAACCAGACCGCCGCCGGCACACACGTCAACATCTACGACTGCAACGGTGGCCAGAACCAGCAGTGGAACATCAACTCCAACGGCACGATCACCGGTGTCCAATCCGGGCAGTGCCTCGACGTCACCGGCGCCACCAACCCCAACGGCACCGGCCTCGAACTCTGGCCCTGCCACGCGGGCGCCGGGAACCAGCAGTGGACCCTCGGCGCCGGCGTCCGCGTCTCCTGACACCACCGCTAGCCAAAACCCGCGCTGCTCAACCGGACTCCCGATCCGGCGAAGCCCACCGGCCGATACCGGACATCTCGCAGATTGTGACCCAGTTTCATGAGGACGAGCATCCGCACTTTCGCCACCGGGGTTGCCGTAGCGGCGCTCGCCGCCGGCCTTCTCGCAACCTCGACAGCCCAGGCCGTCACCTCTCTTCCGTCGCCGGACACCGTGTTCCAGGCGTGGAACAGCTCTTTCCTGGCGACGAAGAACGGCGAGACCTTCTACGCCGACTCGTTGACCAGCAAGGGCACCAGTCCGGAGTACATGTGGATCCAGGCCCTGGATGACCAGCTGGCTCAGGACGCGTACGAACGTACGCACTCCCCGACTTAC
>CALMAR010000028.1 GCA_937859855.1 uncultured Kineosporia sp. | reverse complement strand
GGCCAGGACCGGGTCAGCACCAGCCCGGCCAGCGATGCGGCCAGGCCGAGCGTGGCCGCGGAGTTGCCCGCGCCCGAACTCGGCCAGGCGAAGGTCACCACTGAGCCGAAGATCAGCTGGCTCCCGAGCAGCAGGGTCAGGGTCATGCCCGGGCCCCAGGCCAGCATCGCGATCGGCACCACCACAGCCAGGATCACCAGGTTGAACGCCGTGCCTGGGATCCCGCCGTCCTGCACCACCATGCTGGTCAGCAGCCGCCAGACCTGACCGCTCTTGATCAGGCCGGGGTCGCGGCTCAGGGCGTGGAGCACCCCGGGGAAGGGGAACTGCAGGGTGGAGGGGACGGCCACCACCAGCCAGATCGCCGCCGCTCCGGCCAGGCCGCCCGGGCCCAGGCCCGGCGGCGCCTGTTCCACCCTGGTCCGCCCGTTCAGGGCCAGCGCCAGTTGTACGGCCAGGGCCACGTCGGTCAGGTAGAGAATGGCATTGAGCAGGCCCCCGCCCGATGTGCTCACGGCCTTCAGCCTCCTACCCGGGCGGCTCGGCAGGCGTGGATTCCGGTCATGGGTGGCAGGATGGCACTTTCCGGATTGGGAGGATATGCCATGATTCGCCGTGCCCTGGGAATCCTCGCTGTGGTCACTGTCCTGATGACCCCGGTCGTTTCGGCCAGTGCAGCCACGCCGGGCGAAACGAAGCCCACTGCGTGGACGCCCTATCGCTCACAGCCGTTCCAGCTGGCCGCGGGCACCCGGTGCTCGTTCGGGCTGAACGGCGACATCCTGCGCGACCGCGAAGAGATCCGTACTCTGAGCACCTACCCCGGCGGTTCACCCGAGCTGCAACAGATCAGGGGCCCGCTGATCGTCCGCTACACCAACACCAGCAGCGGAGAATCGGTGCGGCGCAACCTTACTGGTCGCGCGACCGTGCGGTATGGCACTGACGGCTCGTTCACCATCACGCTGGCCAGCGGCCACTTCGCCGCTGGCCTCGCCGCCACCGATCCCGGCGGCCCGGGTTTCTTCGTGCTGTCCGGGCATGGGCATTCGCTCGCCGTGGCCGCGGACGGCTCGCGGGTGCTGTCGCTTGGCACCGGGCGGGTGGAGAACATCTGCGACACGCTCGGCTGAGGTCAGACCAGGCGGCGCATCCAGCCGTGGGTGTCTTCGGCCCGGCCGTACTGGATATCGACCAGCGCCTGCCGGATCCCGGTCGTCACCGCCCCGGGCGTGCCGTCGCCGGTGATCGCTGATCCGCCGTCCCAGTGCAGCTCGCCGACCGGGGTGATCACTGCCGCTGTTCCGCAGGCGAAGATCTCGCTGATCTGCCCGGAGGTGACGCCGTCTCGCCACTCGTCGATGCTGACCCGGCGTTCCTCCACGTTCAAGCCCTGTTCCTTGGCCAGCTCCATGATCGAGCTGCGGGTCACGCCCTCCAGGATGGTGCCCGAGGTGGGCGGAGTGACCAGGGTGCCGTCCGTACGGACGAAGTAGATGTTCATCCCGCCCAGTTCTTCGATCCACTTCTGCTCGCTGGCATCGAGGAAGCACACCTGCTCGCAACCGTGCGAGGCGGCTTCGACCATCGGAGCCAGGCTGGACGCGTAGTTGCCGCCACACTTGGCCGCGCCGGTGCCGCCGGGAGCGGCCCGGGTGTATTCGGTGGACAACCAGATCTTGACCGGCTTGACCCCGCTCTTGAAGTAGGGGCCGACCGGCGAAGCGATCACCATGAACTCGTAGCTCAGCGCAGGGCGCACTCCCAGGAAGACCTCGGAGGCGAACATGAACGGCCGCAGATACAGACTGGCCTCACCGCCGCCGGCGGAGGCGCCGGCCCAGGCCTGGTCCACGGCGACCAGCTCCTGGATCGCCGCCACGAAGTCCTCGGCCGGCACCTCGGGCATCGCCAGCCGGGCGGCCGAGCGGGACATCCGGGCCGCGTTGGCGTCGGGCCGGAAGGCCCAGATCGAGCCATCAGCCCAGCGGTAGGCCTTGAGCCCTTCGAAGCTCTCCTGGGCGTAGTGCAGGACAGCCGCGGCCGGTTCGAGCTGGATCGGGCCGTAGGGCACGATCCGCTGGTCGTGCCAGCCCTGTTCGGGGCCCCAGGTGGCGGCGAACATATGGTCGGTGAAGAACCGGCCGAACCCGGGGGCGGCCAGGATCTCTTCCCGGCGCTGCTGCGTAGCGGGTCGGGGGTTGGATGTGATCGTTATTTCCATTGCAAGCTCCTAGCGTGGGCCCTGATCGGACGTTACCAGCGCTGATCGCTCGCAGTTGCCGCCTGGCAAGCTGCTACAGACGCGAGGAGATGGCGTCACCGATCTGCGCTGTGCTGCGCTGGGATTGGCCGTCGCGAGCCTCGAAGTCGGCAGCGACGGCCTGCTCTACTCGCTCGGCGGCCTTGTCCAGGCCCAGGTGCTCCAGCAGCATCGCCACCGACAGGATGGTGGCGGCGGGGTCGGCCTTCTGCTGGCCGGCGATGTCGGGGGCCGAGCCGTGCACCGGCTCGAACATGCTGGGCGTGGTTCGCTCCGGGTTGATGTTCCCCGAAGCAGCCAGCCCGATGCCGCCTGTGATAGCCGCGGCCAGGTCGGTGACGATGTCGCCGAACAGGTTGTCGGTCACGATCACGTCGAACCGGGATGGCTGCGTGACCAGGAAGATGGTGGCCGCATCGACGTGCATGTAGCTGGTGCTGACCGCGGGGAACTCCTGGCCGACGCGCTCGAACGTGCGGCGCCAGAGGTGGCCGGCGTGGGTCAGCACGTTCTGCTTGTGCAGCAGGGTGAGATGGCGGCGCGGGCGGCCGGCGGCGCGGGTGAAGGCGTCCCGGACCACACGCTCGACGCCGAAAGCGGTGTTGATGCTGACCTCGGTGGCGATCTCGTTCGGGGTGCCGATCCGGACCGAGCCACCGTTGCCCACGTAAGGGCCCTCAGTGCCCTCCCGGACCACGACGAAGTCGACGCCGTCCGCCACGACCCGGTCGCTCAGCGGCGAGCTGACGCCGGGATAGATCTTGGCCGGGCGCAGGTTCACGTAATGATCGAGCTCGAACCGCAGCCTGAGCAGCAAGCCCCGCTCGAGCACACCGCTTGGGACGCCGGGATCGCCGACCGCGCCGAGCAGGATCGCATCGTGCTGCCGGATCTCGGCCAGCGCCGAATCTGGAAGCGTCTCGCCGGTGGCATGCCAGCGGCGGGCACCAAGGTCGTACTCCGTGGTCTGCAGGTCGACCTCGGAACCGGCGGCGGCGCGGAGCACCTTGAGACCCTCGGCCACCACTTCTGGGCCGATGCCGTCTCCGGCGATGACGGCAAGCCGGATCGACGAGGGCGCAGTGACCGTGCTCACGAGAATGATTCTAGCCGGGCGTCCGGATCGTGGCCTCCGCGTCTCAAATTTCGGACGCTGGGCCGGCTGCGGATAGTGGAGTGCCAGCCGCCTCCTGGTGCCGTGATCCCGGGCTCGCGCTGCGCGTGTCTAGTGTCTATAGACACAAGCCAACCTTGGGCGCAGACTGACCCTATGGGGCTGGATGAACGGTTGCTGGACTCGGCTCGATCAGCAGCGGACAAGATCACAGCAGCCCAGCAGGAGGTCAAGAACGCTCGGGACGGCTTCCAGCGTGCGGTCCGGGCGCTCTATCTTGACGGCGGATCACTGCGGGAGATCGCCGAGGCGCTGAGCCTGAGTCATCAGCGAGTGCACCAGTTGCTCGGCGTCCGCTCCGCTAGCGTCGTTCGGCCCCATCAGCCAGCGACCTGGGCTCCCCGAGTGCGCCGGTTCGGCCGCCAGGTTCTGCCCTGTTCGTTCTGCGGCCGTCACCAGCAGGAGGTGACCAAGCTGATCGCGGGCCAGGGTGGCGTGGCTATCTGCGACTCCTGCGTCGCCCTGGCCGGAACGAGCCTGGACCGGGACGGTGAACTCGTGTACGGCCAGCAGGTGACTGTGGCCGAGCAGCCGGCGCCTGGTCAGTGCCCGTTCTGCGGCAAGCACACCGCGGTCGAACTGGCCGCTGACCCGCGCTCGCCGATCCGGCTGATCATCGCGCCAGGAGCGTCGAAGCCTGCCGCGATCTGTGAGGAATGCCTGGCCCTGTGCGAAGAGATCATCGCCGAGACCACCGGCCAGACCGGGTCAGAGCGGGTCAGGTGAGCACGACCGCACCGTCACGGCGCGGATCAGCAGCGCCAGCCAGCCGCCCGGCCGACCCGAGCAGCGCGGCTCCTACTCCGCCGAAGAACATGGACAGTGGCTCGTGCCGGCGCCACGGCAGGCCGGCGGCGTCCGGAACCTGCTCGGCGGACAGCACGTCGGCCTCGTACTCCACCCGCAGCGGCGTCCCCTCATCATCCACGCTGACGTGCACCCGCGGCCGCCGGACCGCATCCGCCAGCGACGCCCCCCCGATCAGCGCGGCCAGGGTCTGCAGAACGGCGGTGGCGATCCGGTCCGCTCCCGGGCTGCCGATCGCCAGCACCCGGCCGTCCTCGTGCCGGCCCACCGTCGGGGCCATGTTAGAGACCAGCCGCTCCCCCGGCCGGAGCCGGCCGCGGGTCAGCTCCGGCTCACCCAGGCAGTTGTTCAGCCAAACCCCGGTCCCGGGCACGCTGACCCCGGCGCCGTAGCCCGCCGAAGCGGTGATCGCGCAGGCCTGACCGTCCGCGTCCACCGCCGAAACATGCACCGTGGAGGGGGCTTTCGGTCCATGACGCAGGCCGTTCAGGCGGCCGGCCGCCGCCTGCTGCAGCATCGAACGGACCGCGGCGACCCGGTCCGGAGCCCGGTCCAGCTCCCGGACCCGGTAGCTGAGAACCTCCCGCTGCACCTCGACCATCTCGGCCAGCGCAACCGGCCCGGCGCCTGACTCCAGCAGGGTCAGCATCGCGGCCAGCACCGCCCCGCCGACGGCTGGTCCGGGATTGGTGCCGAAGGTCCACCCAGAGCTGTGCACCAGCAGCGACGGGCGCACGATCGGCCGATAGTCAGCCAGGTCGCGCGCGGTCAGCAGGCCGCCCTGCTCGTCCATCTGCGCGGCCAGCGCGGCCGCGACGTCCCCGCTCATCAACGCCGCGGCCCCCTCAGCTGCGACCCGCTCCAGGAAGGACGCCAGCTCGGGCATCCGCATCCGGTCGCCCAGGCCCAGCGCGATCCCGCCGGTTCCGGTCAGGACGGCGGATGCCGAGGGGTCCAGCCCGAACAGCGGTTCACCGGCGAAGCCCAGGTAGTGGGCAGCGGCCGATCCGAGCTGAAACCCGTCCCGGGCCAGCTGGATGGACGGCGCCACCACCTCGGCCCATCCGATCCGGCCGAACCGCCGATGGGCCAGTTCCAGCGCGGTCAGGGTGCCGGGCACCGCGACCGACGCCGGACCGATCAGCATCTCGGTGCCGCCGCCGTACTCCAGGAACAGCCGCGCCGGTTCGGCGGCCACGGCCGCAGGGTCACGGCCCCGCCCCGGCACGACGACCGACCCATCGATGGTGATCGGCGGCTGGCCATCGCTCCCGCCTCCGATGGTGACGAACCCGCCGCCGCCGAGCGAGGAGATGCCGGGCTCGCTGACCAGTGCGGCGAACATCGCCGCCACAGCGACGTCCACCGCATCGCCGCCCAGCTGGGCCACGGCCTCACCGGCGCGGGCGCTGCCGTCGTTCGGAGCGGCCAGCGCAACAGCCACTGCGCGCCTCACTTCGCTCAGTCGATCAGGGTGACCAGCCGGACCGAGCGTGCTCCCACTTCAGCGGCGATCTCGTCGATCACCTGTTGCCCGGCCCGAGCATCCAGCGTCAGGACGCTGACCGCCTCGCCGCCCGCGTCGGTGCGCCCGACCTGCATGCTGGCGATGTTCACCCCGGCGTCGCCGAGCAGCCGGCCGAGCGATCCGATCACGCCGGGCCGGTCGGTGTAGCGCAGCACCAGCATGTACGCGGCCAGCGCCACCTCCAGGTCGTGGCCGTCGATACCGACCAGCTTCTCCACCTGCTTGGGGCCGGTCAGGGTCCCGGAGATGGCCAGCGGCGTGCCGTCAGCCAGCGTGCCGCGTACGGTGACCACATTGCGGTACTCCTCGCTCTCCGGCTCGGTCACCAGCCGGATCTCGATGCCCCGCTCACTGGCCAGCACCGGCGCGTTCACATACGACACCTGGCCCTCGACCACGCCGCTGAAGAGCCCCTTGACCGCGGCCAGCCGGAGCACACCGACATCCTGGCTGGTGATCTCGCCGCGAACCTCGACGTCGAGGTGGGTGGGCAGCCCACCGGCCACCGCAGTGAAGATCCGGCCCAGCGTCTCGGCCAGCGGGATACCTGGCCGCACCTCCTGCGCGATCAAGCCGCCGGAGACGTTGACGGCGTCGGGCACCAGTTCTCCGGCCAGCGCCAGCCGGACCGATCGAGCCACCGCGATCCCGGCCCGCTCCTGGGCCTCGTCGGTGGAAGCGCCCAGGTGCGGGGTGACGACCACGCTGTCCAGCTCGAACAGCGGAGAGTCGGTGCAGGGCTCAGAGGCGTAGACGTCCAGCCCGGCCCCAGCCACCCGGCCCTCCTTGAGCGCGGCGTAGAGCGCGGCCTCGTCCACGATCCCGCCCCGGGCCGCGTTCACGATCCGCAGCCCCGGCTTGGCCATCGCGAACTGCTCGGCACCGATCAGGCCAGCGGTCTCCGCGGTCTTGGGCAGGTGCACGGTGATGACGTCGCTCTGGGCCATCAGCTCGTCCAGGCCGACCAGCCGGACGCCGAGCTGACCGGCCCGGGCCGGAGGCACATAGGGGTCGTAGGCGATCACGTTCATTCCGAACGCCTGCAGCCGCTGTACCACCAGGACGCCGATCCGGCCCAGACCAGCGACACCGAGCGTCTTCTCGAACAGTTCGGCGCCGGTGAACAAGGAGCGCTTCCACTGCCCGGCCCTCAGGCTGGCGGTGGCCTGAGGGATGTGCCGGGCGGTGGCCAGGATGAGCCCGATCGCCAGCTCGGCGGCCGAGACGATGTTGGACGTCGGCGCGTTCACCACCATCACCCCGGCCTGGGTGGCGGCGGCGACGTCCACGTTGTCCAGTCCGACCCCGGCCCGGGCGACCACGTGCAGCCGGGGCGCGGCGGCCAGTGCCTCGGCGTCGATCCGGGTGGCCGAGCGGATCAGCACAGCGTCCGCCTCGTTCAGAGCTGGCAACAGTTCGGCCCGATCGGCACCGTTGCAGTGCCGCACCTCGAAGCCGGGGCCCAGAGCGTCGATGGTGGCGGGGGACAGTTCCTCGGCGATGAGCACAACAGGCTTGGGCACGGGAGTTCCTCGGGGACGGATTCGAAGTCGGACTGCAGTCTAAGGCGCCATCCCGGGACCGGCCGCCGGTCCGTTTCGGCGCCGGGAGGACCCATCGATAGCGTTCGGGCATGGAGATGAAACTGGATGCGATCGGCCTGATTGCGGCCGACATCGCGGCGACCAAGGCGTTCTATCAGCGGCTCGGATGTGAGTTCGATCATGGCCCCGTGCACTTCGAAGCGTCGCTGGGCACCTTCCGGCTGATGCTCGACAGTGAGGAGTTCATGCGCCAAAACGGTTTTCTCACCGAGCCTCTCGGTCAGCGCAACATGTTCGCGCTGGCCGTCCAGCTGGACAGCCCGGTCTCGGTCGATCAGCTGTACGCCGGCCTGGCCGAGGCCGGTCACGGCTTCACCGAGCCCTTTGACGCCCCCTGGGGTCAGCGGTACGCGACCGTCCTCGATCCGGACGGCACACACGTCGACCTGTACGCCTGGCTATCGGACCAGGCAACGGGCTGAACCTGGGCTGACCGGGCTGACCCTGGGCGCGGGTCAGCGCTGAGCGGTGCCCTCGACGTAGTCGCTGTCAGTGGTCTTCACCCAGGCCATCAGCTTGCGCAGCTCGCGGCCGGTGGCCTCGATCGGATGCTGTTCGCCCTTGGCCCGCAGAGCCGCGAACTCGGGCCCACCGGCGTCCTGATCGTCGATGAACCGCTGAGCGAACTTGCCGCTACGGATGTCAGCCAGCACGGCCTGCATGTTCTCCTTGACGTGCGGATCGATCACCCGCGGCCCGGAGACGTAGTCGCCGTACTCGGCGGTGTCCGAGACCGACCAGCGTTGTTTGGCGATGCCGCCCTCGTACATCAGGTCGACGATCAGCTTCAGCTCGTGCAGGCACTCGAAATAGGCCACCTCGGGCTGATATCCGGCCTCGACCAGGGTCTCGAAGCCATACATCACCAGCTGCGACGCACCGCCGCAGAGCACCGACTGCTCACCGAACAGGTCGGTCTCGGTCTCCTCGGTGAAAGTGGTCCTGATCCCGCCGGCCCGCAGCCCGCCGATCGCCTTGGCGTAGGACAGGGTCAGCGGCCACGCCTTGCCGCTGGCGTCGTTCTCCACCGCGACCAGCACCGGCACCCCGCGTCCGTCGGAGAACTCACGCCGGACCAGATGCCCGGGCCCCTTCGGCGCGACCATGCAGACGTCGACGCCTTCAGGTGGGGTGATGTAGCCGAATCGGATGTTGAACCCGTGCCCGAAGAACAGCGCGTCGCCCTGCGCCAGGTTGGGCTCGATCGCCTCCTGGTAGACGTGCCGCTGCACCGGGTCCGGAGTCAGCAACATGATCACGTCAGCCTCTTCGACCGCCTCGGCGGGCGTCACCACCCGCAACCCCTCGGCCTGCGCCCGGGCCCGGCTCTTGCTGCCCTCGGGCAGCCCGACCCGCACATCCACGCCGGAGTCGCGCAGGTTCAGCGAGTGCGCGTGCCCCTGGCTGCCGTAGCCGATCACCGCCACCTGCCGGCCGGAGATCACGGACAGGTCGGCGTCGTCGTCGTAGTACATCTCAGCCACGGGGGCTTCTCCTTTGAACGGTTCGAAACAAAAGGCTTGTCAGTCAACGATTGTCAGGCACTGCGCAGGGCCCGGTCGGTGATCGAGCGGCTGCCCCGGCCGATCGCGACCATGCCGGACTGCACCAGCTCCCGGATCCCGAACGGTTCCAGCACCTTGAGGAAGGCGTCCAGCTTCTCCGGACTGCCGGTGGCCTCGATGGTGACCGCATCCGGGGCGACGTCGATCACCTTGGCCCGGAACAATTCCGAGGTCTCCAGCACGTGCGTCCGGGTCTGGACATCGGCCCGGACCTTGACCAGCAGCATCTCCCGCTGCACAGACAGGGACGGCTCCAATTCCACGATCTTGATCACATTGATCAGCTTGTTCAGCTGCTTGGTGACCTGCTCGAGCGGCAACTCCTCGACGTCCACCACCACCGTCATCCGGGAGATGCCCGCGTGCTCGGTCGGGCCAACGGCGAGGGAGTGGATGTTGAAGCCGCGCCGGGCGAACAGTCCGGCCACCCGGGTCAGGACCCCCGGACGGTTCTCCACCAGCACCGACAGCGTGTGCTTACTCATTTGATCAGTCCTCCCGGTCCCACATCGGGGACACGTCCCTGGCGACCTGGATCTGGTCGTTGCTGACCCCAGCGGGCACCATCGGCCAGACCATGGCGTCCCGGAACACCACAAAGTCGATCACCACTGGGACGTCGTTGATCGACATCGCCTTCTTGATCGTGGCGTCGACGTCGCTGGGATGCTCGCAGCGCAGGCCCACACAACCGTAGGCATCGGCCAGCTTGACGAAGTCGGGCACCCGGCGGCCCACTGAGGTGTGCAGGTCGGTGTTGGAGTAGCGCTCGTTGTAGAACAGGGTCTGCCACTGCCGGACCATGCCCAGGCTGGAGTTGTTGATCACCGCCACCTTGATCGGGATGTCGTTGATCACGCAGGTGGCCAGCTCCTGGTTGGTCATCTGGAAGCAGCCGTCGCCGTCGATCGCCCACACCGGAACGTCTGGCCGGCCCACCTTGGCTCCCATCGCGGCTGGCACCGAAAAACCCATGGTGCCCAGGCCACCGGAATTGATCCAGGTGTTGGGGTGCTCGTACCGGATGAACTGGGACGCCCACATCTGATGCTGGCCCACCCCGGCCACATAGATCGACTCCGGCCCGGAGATCTGCCCGATCCGCGCGATCACCTCCTGCGGGGAGACCTCGCCGTCCGGCGGTGCGGCATGCCCGAGCGGGAACTGGGTGCGCCAGTCGTCCAGTTGGCGCCACCACGCCTGCAGGTCGCCCTGGCGCCCGGCGGTGTGCTCGGCCCGGATCGCGGCGGTCAGTTCCTCGATCACGTCCCGGGCGTCACCGACGATCGGGACGTCGGCGACCCGGTTCTTGGAGATCTCGGCCGGGTCGATGTCGGCATGCACGATGGTGGCCTTCGGGGCGAACGATGCCAGCTTGCCGGTGACCCGGTCGTCGAACCGGGCGCCCAGGCTCACGATCAGGTCGGCCTGCTGCAGGGCGGCGACGGCGGCCACCGTGCCATGCATGCCGGGCATGCCCAGGTTCTGCCGGTGCGAGTCCGGGAACGCGCCCCGGGCCATCAGCGTGGTCACCACCGGCGCCCCGGTCAGTTCAGCCAGCACCCGCAGCTGCTCGCTGGCCCCGGCCCGGATCACACCGCCGCCGACGTAGAGCACCGGCCGCGAAGAGTCGATCAGCAACCGGGCCGCCTCCCGGACCTGCTTGCTGTGTGGCCGGGCGACCGGCCGGTATCCGGGCAGGTCGAGCCGGTCTGGCCAGGCGAACGAAGTGACCGCCTGCATGGCGTCCTTGGAGACGTCGACCAGCACCGGCCCCGGACGCCCGGTGCTGGCGATGTGGAACGCCTCGGCGATCGTCCTGGGAATGTCGGCCGGGTCAGTGACCAGGAAGTTGTGCTTGGTGATCGGCAGGGTGATTCCGGAGATGTCAGCTTCCTGGAAGGCGTCGGTGCCGATCGCGGCACTGGCCACCTGCCCGGTGATCGCCACCATCGGCACCGAGTCCATGTAGGCGTCGGCGATCGGGGTGACCAGGTTGGTCGCACCCGGTCCCGAGGTGGCCATGCAGACGCCCACTCGCCCAGTGGCATGGGCGTAGCCCTCGGCGGCGTGCCCGGCCCCCTGCTCGTGCCGAACCAGGATGTGCCGCACCGACGGCGAGTCCATCAGCGGGTCGTAGAGCGGAAGGATGGCCCCGCCGGGGATGCCGAAGACCACGTCCACGCCGGCCGTTTCGAGCGAGCGGACCAGGCTTTCGGCGCCGGTCAGGCTCGCGATCGCGGGCGGCGGGGACGACGTTGCTGGCGGGGCCGTCGCGGGATCGGTGCTGTGCGGGCCTGACATTTCCGGGCCTTCCTTCAGTTGGGGTCGCCCGTCCGGGGCGAGCTGCGGCTGGCACGAAAAGACCCCTCGGCCCAGGAGGGCTCAAGGGGTCGCGCGCTCGCGGGTCACGGAAGACCTCAGCGGGCGCGCCGTCCGATTACGAGGAGTGAACTGCGGTGCTGGGTAACCATGCTGCCACCCTCCCCTCGATCGGCGCCGTGTGTCAATCGACACCCCGGCCATCTCATCATCCGAGACCGCAGCCCGCTGGCTGGGCAGGTCAGTGGGCACGTCAGTGGGCACGTCAGTGGGCAGGTCAATGGGCAGGTCAGCTGGGCCGGTCGGCCAGATCAGCCGGATCGCCGGCGGCGGCCCTGTCCGGCTCGCCGGAATTCAGGCCCGCTTCGGTCATCCCGATCTCCACCCGCGGGCCGGCCAGCACCTGGGTCATCGCCTCGGGTGGCAGCGCCGGAGACAACGCGAATCCCTGCCCGGCGTAGGCGCCGAGGTCCCGCAGCAGCCGGACCGACTCCATGTCCTCCATTCCCTCGGCCACCACCAGCAGACCCAGGTCCCGGGCCATCGAGACCACCGAGCGGACCAGGGCGGTAGCCCGCGGATCGGTCTGCACGTCGTCCAGCAGGGTTCGGTCGATCTTGACCAGCTGGACCGGCATCCGGCGCAGGTAGGACAGCGACGAGTAACCGGTGCCGAAGTCGTCGATAGCCAGCCGCACCCCGGCCGCCCGCAGCCGCTCCAGCGCCTGCATCGACGGCCCGACCTGCCCGGCCAGCTGCGATTCGGTCAGCTCCAGCACCAGCCGGGCCGGGGGCAGGTCGATGCCGCGCAGAATCGCGGCCACCGAGTCGACGAAGTTGGGCTGGATGAGCTGCTGCACCGACATGTTCACGCTGATGCTCATCTGATGGCCGGCTTCCAGCCAGATCGCAGCCTGCTTGGCCGCCTGAGTGAGCACCCACTCCCCCATCTCCGAGATGGTGCCGGTGTCCTCGGCCACGGCGACCAGCTCGGCCGGGCTGACCAGCGCATCCAGGCCCGGCGCGAGCAGCGCGGGGTCGACGCCGGGAGGCAGCCGCAACAGCGCCTCGGCGCCGACCACGACGCCGTCCGACAGCCGTACCACCGGTTGATAGGCGACCGCCAGCCGGCCGGTGTCCAGCGCCCCGCGCAACCCCATCGCGATGTCCACCCGGCGCCGGATCCGCTCCTCCAGCTCCGGGTCCCAGCGCCCGATCTGGGTCTGCCGGCTCATCTTGGCGTCGTACATGGCCAGATCGGCGCGGTGCACCAGTTCGGCCGCAGCAGCTGATGCCGGGCTGCCAGCGGGTGCGCTGTAACCGTGCGCCCGGCCCACGCCGGCCAGCCCGATGCTGACCCCGAGCTGAATGGTCCGGTCGCTGATCATGAAGGATGGCGAGATCGCCTCCACCACCCGCTGGGCCGCCAGCATGGCCGCATCCGGCTGGATGCCCTCCAGCCCGACCACGAACTCGTCCCCGCCGACCCGCCCGACGATCACCCGGCGGGCGTCCAGCGCACCGGCCAGCGCCTCGAACCGGCCCGCCACCTCACCGAGCACCCGGTCGCCGGCCCCGTGCCCGAACCGGTCGTTGACCGCCTTGAAGCCATCCAGGTCGGCATAGAGCACCACCACGTCCGGCTCCGGCTCAGTCAGCCAGGAGCCGACCACGTCCAGCAGGTGAGCGCGGTTGACCAGCCCGGTCATCTGGTCGTAGCGAGCCAGCCGCTCCAGTCGCTGGCGCAGTTCCACCGATTCGGTGACGTCGTTCAGGTTGGCCACCGCACCGCCGTCCAGCTGGCGCAGCCGCAACTGGGCGGTCCCGGTAGCGGGCGCATTCAGCCGCAGCTCCACCTGCGCGGCCTCCACCTTGCCCCGGGCGACGTCCAGCACTGCCTCCCGGACCTGGCGCCGGTCCTCGGCCCGCGCCAGGTCGTCGAAGGACCGGCCGAGCAGCGAGGCGGGAGTGCGGTGCAGCAGCCGGACGGCGGCGGCATTCGCGGCCAGGATCCGGCCATTGGTGTCCAGCCGGACGATCAGGTCACTGGTGTTCTCGACCAGCGCGTCCAGCCGCTGCCGGGACGAGCGCAGCCCGATCAGCAGCTGGTCATTCTGCCGCAGCGCGAAGGCCTGCAACGCGCTCAGGCTCAGGACCACCGAGGTCACCAGCAGCACGGCCATGGTGCCGGTCTGGCCCAGCAGGGCTTGTACGCAGACGGCGCCGACCGCGGAGCCGACCAGCACATACGGCAGCATCCGCAGGCCGTGCCGCGGGCTCGGCGGCGCCGCTGGCAGTTCGCCGATCCTCGGCACCGCGGCGGCGCCCAGGTAGCCCAGGCTCAGCAGTACCCCGCTCAGCCAGCCCGGGCGGGTCACGCCCCCCGCCCGCCGGGCCAGGGCCGAGTCGCCAGCCGTGATCAGCAACACCGCGGCCGCGCAGATCAGCAGCGGGCGGCGGTACTGTCCCACCGGTGCCCGGCGGATCAGCAGGCGCACCAGCAGCGGAATCTGCAGGACCAGTGCGGCCACAGCCAGATCCAGGACCGAGGGAGCCACCCGGAGCAGCACCGCCGCCGGCGGCGACATGCTGGCTCCGGTGAAGACCCAGGCCAGGGTCACCAAAGCGGTGGCGACCAGCGCGGATTCGCTCAGCATCGCGGCCAGGCCGCCCAGCGGGGGGGTCAGCCGGAGCACGATCCCGGCGGCCCCGGCCAGAGCGAATCCACCCGCGATCAGCAGCAGCAGATCGGCGATCAGACCCATGGCGCTGGCGCCGGAGGATCCGCGGGGCACCGCGTCGGGAACACTGGCCAGCAGCCGGCCCAGGGCCGACAGCGTCGCCCAGACAGCCAGCGCGACCGCATCACGGCGATCGAAGGGAACGCCCAGCCGAGCAGCGGTCAGCCACGACCACCCGGCCAGGGCGGCCGCTGCGACCATGGCTAGGTCCAGCACCACCGGCTGAGGCTAACCCGAATCGGCCGCAGAGCGGATCAGAGGTGAGCAACCGCCCAGAACGGAATGCGCGCGAATGCCGGAGCAGTGCCTGGGCGCCGGTCAGGCCGGGCTGGCGTGCAAGGCTCCGAGCCGGGCGGAGGCCGGGGGCCGCAGCTCGTGGAT
>CALMAR010000027.1 GCA_937859855.1 uncultured Kineosporia sp. | reverse complement strand
TCGCCACGATCACCGGCCAGGCCGAGCAGAACGACTACCGGATCCGCCAGCTCGAGCAGGCGATGAGCAAGCTGCGCGGCGACACCGACTATCGCCTGACCACGCTGGAGAACGCCGGCGGCCAGCCGCCCGCCGCCGTCCAGCAGCACCAGGCCACCTTCGGCCAGCCACACTCCGCCGAACACGTTCTGCCCCACCAGGTGCGCCACATACGGGGTGGCTGGCTGTCGCGCCACCAGGGACGGCGGTCCCTGTTGCACCACCTGCCCCTGCTCCAGCACCAGCAGCTGATCGGCCAGCATCATCGCTTCCAGCGGATCGTGGGTGACCAGCAGGGCCGGCCCACTGAAAGCGCGGAGTTGTTGCCGCAGCCCGCCCTGGACCTGCTGCCGGGTCTGCGCATCCAGGGCCGACAAAGGCTCGTCCAGCAACAACATTCGCGGCCGCATGGCCAGCGCCCGGGCCAGCGCCACCCGCTGGGCCTGGCCACCGGACAACTCGTACGGCCTTCGCCGGGCCAGCGTCGCCAGCCCGAGCTGGTCCAGGATCGGCCGCGCCTCCAGCCGCGCCTGACGCCGTCCAGTCCCGGCCGCCCTGGCCGCGAAAGCCACGTTGTCCAGCACAGTCAGGTGAGGGAACAACCGGTAGTCCTGAAAGACCACCCCGGCCTGGCGCTGCTGCGGTGAAAGACCGCTCAGCTCGGCCCCGTTCACCGTGATCGAACCAGTGGCTGGCAGCAGCCCGGCCAGCGCCCGCAGCAGCGTGGTCTTGCCGGCCCCGTTCGGCCCGAGCACCCCCAGCGTCGTGCCCGGGGCGACCCGCAACGATGCCTGCAGTTCGAATTCGCTCATCCGAACCTGGATCATGGCCGAAAGGCCCTGTCTGGCCGTTGTCTCCGTCACCAGCGGGACCCGGGCCGGATCCAGCGCTCACGCAGCAGTAACAGGATCGCCACACAGACCACCAGCAGCACCAGGCTGAGCGCGATCGCGGCGTCGGGATCCTGTTCCAGCGCGATGTAGACCGCCAGGGGCATGGTTTGAGTGGTGCCGGGCAGATTCCCGGCGAAGGTGATGGTGGCGCCGAACTCCCCGAGCGCCCGGGCCCAGCACAGCACGCTCCCGGCCAGCAGGGAGGGTCCGATCAGCGGCAGCGTCACCCGCCGGGCGATGAACATCCGGCTGGCTCCCAGCGTGGCCGCGGCTTCCTCCAGCCCGAGGTTGGCCTGCCGCAGCGCACCTTCCACACTGAGCACCAGAAACGGCATGGCGACGAAGGTTTCGGCCACGATCACGCCTGCGGTGGTGAACGGCAGGGTGATGCCGAACCAGCTGTCCAGGAAGCGGCCCACCACTCCGCGGCGGCCGAGCGCCAGCAACAGGGCAACCCCGCCGACCACCGGCGGCAACACCAGTGGCAGCGTGACCAGCGCCCGCAGCAGCCGCACCCCCGGAGCCCGGGACCGGGCCAGAACCCAGGCCAGCGGCACTCCCAGCAGCAGTGAGATGACCGTCGCGCAGGTCGCGCAGATCAGCGACAGCCGCAGCGCCGTCAGCACCGCGTCGTTGCGCAGCACGTCCGGCAGCCGCGACCACGGTGTGCGCAGCAGTAGACCGGCCAGGGGCAACCCCAGCAGCAGGATGGCGATCGCGGCCGGAACGCTCAGTGCGAGCGGGATCCGGGCCTGGAGCACCGGCGGCTCCGGTTGCTGGGGTTGCTGGGGTTGCTGGGGCTGGGGTTGCGCGGTCAAGGCGCTTCGAAGCCCGCCGCCTTCAGTGCTGTCATGCCGTCCTGCGAGAGCACGAACTCGACGAACTGGGCGGCCAGCGCCGGATTCTTGGAGGCCTTCAGGGTGGCGATCGGATAGGTGGTGCTGGCGTTGACGTCCGCCGGGATCTCGATCCCCTTCACCTTGCTGCCCGCCGCCAGCACGTCGGTGACGTAGACGACGCCGGCGTCCACCTCACCCAGTTGCACCTTGGTCAGGGTGGCCTTGACGTCGGCCTCCTGGGTGACCGGCTTCACCGTGATCCCGGCCTTCTGGAACACCTGGTTCGCCACCGTTCCGCACGGGACCTGAGCCTGGCACAGCGCCACCTTGACGCCAGGTTTGGCCAGATCGGCCAGCTTCGTGATCTTCGCCGGGTTGTCCGGCGGAACAGCGATCTCCATCACATTGGAGGCGAAGTTCGACGGGGTTGCAGCCTGGCCGCCGTCCACCACGGTCTGCATGTTCTTGGGACTGGCGCTGGCGAACACGTCAGCCGCGACGCCCCCAGTGATCTGCTGCGCCAGCCCCGAGCTCGGCCCGAAGCTGAAGGTCACCGCGGAGCCGGGGTGAGCCGCCTCGAACTGCTTGCCCAGGGCGCCGAAGGCTCCGGTCAAGGACGCTGCGGCCAGCACGGTCAGCTTGCCGCTCGCGGCGGCACTGGTGCTCGCGGCCGGGGTCGTGCTGGTTCCGCTGGATTCACCGGACGAGCCTCCGCAGCCAGCCAGTGCCAGGGCCAGGGCGACCGGGACGATGGCCAAGGATCTACGCACTGGGGACTCCAATCACGACGTTGGTGGACTTGATGCTGGCCACGGCCAGCACGCCGGGCTGCAGGCCGAGTTCATCGGCCGCCTCCCGGCTCATCAGCGAGACGATCCGGAACGGCCCGCACTGCAGGTCGACCTGGGCCATCACGGTGTCCCGCAGCACGGCGGTCACCAGGCCGGTGAGCTGATTGCGAGCGGACTGGCTGGTGATCGCGGGTGCATCGCCCCCGGCCGGATCCTTGGCCAGTTCCTCGGCCAGGGAGGCCAGCGATCCGCCGTCCACCACCTGGCGACCGGTCTCATCGGCCGAGGCGGACACCCGCCCGGCCTCGATCCAGCGCCGGACGGTGTCGTCGCTGACGCCGAGCAGGCTCGCAGCCTGCTTGATCCGGTAGGTCGGCACCCAGGAAGTGTAGCCGCGGCTGCGGCACTATCAGCCGGATCATCACCGCAAACGCGGCTTACAGCTCGATGACAGAGTTCAGGACAGCCAACTGGGGCGCAGAGGGAACCCCGAGTCGCCATCGGCGTCCGGCTTGACCGCGAGCACCTGGTGCAACTCGATGGTGCGCCGCTCGAACCCCAGCCGTGAACCGGCCAGGTACATGCCCCAGATCTTGGACGTCGCCTCGCCCGCCTCGGCCACACATTCGTCCCAGTGCCGGACCAGGTTCTGGCACCAGGCCGCACAGGTCAGTGCGTAGTGCTCGCGCAGGTTCTCCTCGTGCCGTACCTCCAGGCCGTGGTCCTGGATCTGCGACACGATCCGGCCGGCCCCGGTCAGCTCGCCGTCCGGAAACACGTAGCGATCGATGAAACCGCCACGCATCCGGGGCGGCTGACGGGTGTCCGGCCGGGTGATGCAGTGGTTGAGCAGCCGGCCGCCGGTGCGCAGCCTGGAAGCCAGGAAGGTGAAGTAGTCGCCATAGTTGGCCACTCCGATGTGCTCGGTCAGCCCGATCGAGCTGACCGCGTCGAAGCCCGACTCAGCCACATCGCGGTAGTCGCCGTGCCGCACCTCGGCCAGGTGGTCCAGCCCCTGCCGGGCGATCTCGGCCTGCGCCCAGGCCGCCTGCTCCGAGGACAGGGTCACCCCGATCGCGGTCACGCCGTAGTGCTTGGCCGCGTGCCGCACCATCCCGCCCCAGCCGCAGCCGACGTCGAGCAGCCGCATCCCGGGCTTCAGGTCCAGCTTGCGGGCGACCAGGTCGTACTTGTTGTACTGAGCCTGCTCCAGAGTGTCACCAGCTGACGTGTAGCAGGCGCAGGTGTAGGTCATCGACTCGCCGAGGATCAGTTCGTAGAAGTGGTTCGAGACGTCGTAGTGATGCTCGATCGCGCCGGCGTCCCGTTGCCGTGTGTGCCGCAACCCCTCCAGTGCCCGCCGCCAGTCCGGCAGCGCCTCCTGCGGTGGCGGGGCCGGAGGGACCAGCCTGCGCACTCCCAGCGCCCGGGCGATCCGGGCCAGCGTGCGCACGTCCGGCTTCAGCCATTTCAGCTGCGACATGGCGACCAGCAGGTCGTAGGGATCGCCGGGATGGATGCCGGTGACCTGGACGTCGCCGGAGACGTAGGCCCGGGCCATGCCGAGAGAACCTGGTGCGGTGGCCACGAAGGCGGCGGCCCGGGGACTGCTCAGGTGCACGCCGACCGGCGCGTAGGCCGGGCCGGTCGCGCTGCCGTCGTAGGCGGTGAACCGGACCGGAGACGGAGCCGCCAGCAGCAGGTCGAAGATGTCAGCCAGGCGCAGCTTGGACGAGGAGTTCTCGTCCAGCCGGCCCAGCATCGAAGTCGGGTCCACCGAGTTCCACCTGCCGATACTGATCGTTGCGTCAATTGACCGGATCAAACTCTAAGACTTCCGGAAGAATCGGACGCCCAGGGGGGCGGTTCAGATTCACACCGGCCGGTGCACTCCGGCGAACGGTGGGTCAGCGGCGGCGAACGGTCTTCTGATAAAGGTCCAGCAGGCGGCCGTCCGGGTCGTAAGCCGCCTTCAGACCGGGATAGGCAGCACCTCCGTACCGGCCCCAGAATTCATCCGGGGTGTAGAAGGCGTCGGAGTACAGCGACTTGTGGCCCTCGAACCGGGTCACCGCCTGCTCCACCTCACGGTTCACATCGCCGTCCCCGGTCCCGGGCTGGATCGGCACGGTGCCCCAGAAACCGATGTTCACGTACGTCGTCCCGGCTCTGAGCGGGTACAGCGACCACGGTTGCTCGCCGTCAGCCAGCGGGCCGATCGGGCCATCAGTGCGCAGAGCCAGCGGGCACACCCAGACCGGCGTCATCGGCACGTGCTCCAGATACCAGCGCAGGAACCCGGCCGTGCGCTGCACCGGCACTTCAATGTCCTGGATCACTCGTTCACGGGCGGGCCGGCCACGCAGCTGGTCGATCCGCGCCATCACCCCGAAGCGGTTCTCCAGAGCGATCATCCGGTAGTAGACGTCGCTGCGCCGGTATCTGACCGGCCAGAGCCGGCGCGCCCGGGGGTTCTGCGCGCCGAAGGCGGCCGAGCACCAGAACCAGTCGGTGTCCCAGCGCCAGATGTAGTCGTGGGCGGTGAGCACGTCGGCCGGGCGGTTCTGGATGGAGCGGTAGTAGATCTGCTCGCCGGTGTAATCACTTGCCGGACTGAGGCTTTCGGCTGTCCAAGTGCCCAGGCTCAGGTAGGCCTCGCGATCGGAGAAGACGACGCCGTCGAGCAGATCGACCGCAGCGCCGTCCCACGCCTGGGCGGCACAGATCTGGGTCAGCGTGCGCTGCATTTCGTCCAGGTCGGTGAACCGCAGATGCCGGAGCGCCACGAACGCGCTCACCGGCTGCAGTTCGATTCGCAGCCGGGTGGCGTAGCCGAGGCTGCCGTAGGAGTTCGGGAAGCCGCGGAACAGGCCGGCGTGCTCGCCGTCCGGGGTGGCGGTGACGATCTGGCCGGACCCGGTCAGAATGTCGAGCTCGAGCACGGATTCGTGTGGCAGGCCGTTATGGAACGAGGTCGACTCGATCCCGAGCCCGGTCACCGCCCCGCCCAGGGTGATGGTCTTCAGCTGCGGAACCACCAACGGCATCAGCCCATACGGCAGGGGGGCCGCGACCAGCGTCTCGTAGGTGCACATGCCCTGGACGTCAGCGGTGCGCCCGCTGGGGTCGATCGAGATGACGCCGTCCAAGCCGCTCACGTCCAGGCCGGGTGCGCCGATCGCGGCGCGCCGGCGGAACAGGTTGGATGTGCGTTTGGCCAGCCGGACGGTCTGCCCGGGCGGGATGGCCCGGTAGGACTCCAGCAGCCGGGCCACCGCCTGCCGGTGCGCGCTCCCCCCTTTGACCAGGGCAACCCGGGGC
>CALMAR010000026.1 GCA_937859855.1 uncultured Kineosporia sp. | reverse complement strand
GGCGGTGGCGGTTCGGCTCCGGCCGACGACCCGTGGGCGACCGGGCCCTCCGGCGGCTTCGGCAACAGCCAGGAGGATCCGCCGTTCTGATCCTCCGCGCTCACCCACTCTGATCATTGATTTCCTTCCCCAAGGAGCCCTGGAACCATGCCCAAGCCACCTGTACGCAAGCCCAAGAAGAAGCAGAACCCGCTCAAGGCGGCCAAGGTCGAGCACGTCGACTACAAGGACACCGCACTGCTGCGGAAGTTCATCTCCGACCGCGGCAAGATCCGGGCCCGCCGGGTCACCGGCGTCACCGTCCAGCAGCAGCGTGACATCGCCCGGGCGGTCAAGAACGCCCGCGAGATGGCCCTGCTGCCGTACTCCAGCTCGGCCCGCTGAGGAGGGACCTGCGATGAAACTGATTCTGAAGCAGGAGGTCTCCGGCCTCGGCACCCCGGGTGACGTGGTCGAGGTCAAGGACGGCTACGGCCGCAACTACCTGGTCCCGCGAGGCCTGGCCACCGCGTGGACCAAGGGCGGCGAGAAGCAGGTCTCGGCCATCCGCAAGGCCCGGGAGAGCCGCGAGATCGCCTCACTCGAAGAGGCTCAGCGGGTCCGGGCCCGGCTGGAGTCCAAGCCGGTGCGGCTGGCCGTGCGGGCGGGCACCAGTGGCCGCCTGTTCGGTGCGGTCACCCCGACCGACATTGCCCAGGCGATCCTGGACGCCGACGGGCCGGTGGTGGACAAGCGCAAGGTCGAGCTGGCCCAGGCGATCAAGTCCACCGGTGACTACACCGCCCAGGTCAGGCTGCACCCCGACGTCCAGGCCACCGTGGCGCTGAAGATCGTGGCCTCCTAGCCAGCTCGCATGTCGCCGGCCCACGCCCGGCCAGCAGGCTCTGGTCCCTCCGCCCGAACTGGGCCAGGGACCAGGGCCTGTGCCGTTTGCCCTTCCATCGAGGCGGTGCTCCGTTGCCGTGCCGGCGCCGCCATCGAAGGCTGAACTGGCCATCATCCAGAGGTTGGCCAACACGTGCATCACGGGCAAACGTCAGCCTCAAAAATGGTTGCCGACTTTCTGGCGTCCACAGCCGGTGGATGCCGATCGAGCCGGTCAGACGGGTTCGCGGCACGAATCGACCAAGGCTTGTCCCCACCGTTTTCCACATGATGTGAATAACCGCTCGGAGTTGTCCACGGCTGATCCCCAATCCCGGCCGGCTTGTACACCGGGGTGTGGACAGCCTCGTTGAGGTTGACCGCTTGGACCCGTAGCGTTCAGCCCGGCTAAGGGACGAGTCGCCGTGGTCAGACACTCGTCCCTCGGCCTCAACAACAGGTCCGCGTCGCGCCTGCGCGCAACTGTCGGTGCCTGGTGATGTGCTTGGACTGGATCACCGAAAGCCGGTCCTGCGCCAGCCGGCGCTGCGTGTCAGGGAGGGTCAGTGTCCGTCGTCGATCTGCCTGTCCCGCACTCCGGTCCGGACAGCATGGGCCGTACTCCGCCGCAGGACGTCGCCGCTGAGCAGAGCGTGCTGGGCGGCATGATGCTGTCAAAGGACGCCATCGCCGACGTCGTCGAAGTCCTGCGCAGCAACGACTTCTACCGTCCGGCGCACGAACTCATCTTCGGCGCCGTCCTCGATCTGTACGGCCGGGGTGAACCCGCCGACGCCGTCACCGTTTCGGCCGAGCTGACCAAGCGCGGTGAACTGGCCCGGGTCGGGGGCCCGGCCTATCTGCACACCCTGCTGTCATCCGTTCCCACCGCAGCGAACGCCGGCTACTACGCCCGGATCGTGCGCGAGCGCGCGGTCCTGCGCCGATTGGTGGACGCCGGAACGCGCATCGTGCAACTCGGTTACAGCGGGGCGGACGGGCGCGGCGGCGGCGACGTCGACGAGATCGTGAACACCGCCCAGGCCGAGGTGTACGCCGTCACCGAGCGGCGGACCAGCGAGGACTATGCGCCGCTCTCGGAGATCATCGAGGGCACCATTGACGAGATCGAGGCCACCGGCAATCACGGAGACGGATTGACCGGTGTGCCAACGGGTTTCACCGATCTCGATCAGCTCACCAATGGCCTGCATCCGGGTCAGATGATCGTGATCGCGGCCCGGCCCGCGATGGGAAAATCCACCCTGGGCCTGGACATCGCCCGGTCGGCGTCCATCCACCACGGCCTGGCCTCGGTGATGTTCAGCCTGGAGATGAGCCGCAACGAGATCACCATGCGGCTGCTGTCGGCCGAGGCCCGGATCCCGCTGCAGAACATGCGCAAAGGGATGATGCGGGACGACGACTGGAACCGGCTGGCCCGGACCATGGGCCAGGTCAGCGAGGCGCCGTTCTTCATCGACGACAGTCCCAACATGTCGCTGATGGAGATCCGGGCCAAGTGCCGCCGGCTCAAGCAGCGGCACGACCTCAAACTGGTCGTGATCGACTATCTGCAGCTGATGAGCAGCGGAAAGCGAGTGGAGAGCCGTCAGCAGGAGGTCAGCGAATTCTCCCGGGCGCTCAAGCTTCTGGCCAAGGAACTCCAGGTACCGGTGGTCGCACTGAGTCAGCTCAACCGTGGTCCCGAACAGCGCACCGACAAGAAACCGGCCATGTCCGACCTGCGCGAGAGTGGATCCATCGAACAGGATGCCGACATGGTGATCCTGCTGCATCGCGAGGACGCCTACGAGAAGGAGAGCCCTCGCGCGGGGGAGGCCGATTTCATCGTGGCCAAACACCGCAACGGCCCCACCGACACCATCACGGTGGCCTTCCAGGGCCACTACTCCCGCTTCGTCGACATGGCCCAATAGATCGGCCCGACCCGGTACCGGCTAGCCGGGTCAAGCCGGGCGGGTCAGCCGACCCGCTGCGCCAGGGACACGAGGATGCCCTCTGGACCGCGCACATAGGCCATCCGCCAGGTGCCCTCATAGGTGCCGATGCCACCGACCAGTCCATAGCCGTCCGCGGCCACCCGGCCGACAGCGGCTTCGATGTCCTCGACCTCGAAGGCCACGTTGCGCAGGCCCAGCTCGGTGGCCATGGCCGTGGGTGACCCCGGCTGGTGCTCGGGCCGGACGAAGCTGGACAGTTCCAGCCGGGTGCCGTCGTCCGGCGGCTTCAGCATGACGATCTCGGTGCGTGAGCCCGGGATCCCGATGACGGTGTCGATGAATTCGCCCTCCACGAACTGCCTGCCCTCGACTTCGAGACCCAGTCCGACGAAGAAGGCCGTCACCGTGTCGAGATCGGCGACGGTGATGCCGACATGGTCCAAACGCTTTATCCCGGGCACGGTTTCAGCCTCCTGAGCTCATAGCGCGAACGTTCGGGCGAACGTTCGCTGCGCCGCGTGCATCAGCGCTCCGGATCGATCATGGTCATACCCCTGACCGTCACCCGGTCGAATTCCGGCAGCAGAGCGGCCGCTTCGTCCAGCCCGATGATGCGGTCGATCAGCCGCTGAGGCTGCAAAGAGCCTTGCGCGATGAGCGCCATCATTTCTGGGTAGTCGGCCGCGGCCATCCCATGGCTGCCCAGCAGATCGAGTTCCCAGCCGATCACCCGCGACATCGGCACCCGGGGATGACCGCCGACCGGCGGCAGCAAACCGATCTGAACGTGACGGCCCCGGCGGCGGAGACTGAGGATGGCGTCAGCGCAGGCGTCCTCGTTGCCCACCGCATCCACCGCGACATGGCTGCCGCCGCCAGTCAGGTCGAGCACAGCTGAGGGGATGTCCCGCTTCCCATCGGCCAGCAGTGTGTGCTCCGCACCCAGGGCGGCAGCAGCATCGAGTGACTCCTGGTTGCGGTCCATCGCCACGACCCGGCCACCGAGCGCCCGGACGATCATGATCGTGCTCAGACCCACGCCGCCGGTGCCAACCACCGTCACCCATTCACCTTCCGCGACCCGGGCGCGGCGGGCCACGGCACGATATGCCGTGGCGAACCGGCAGCCAAGACTGGCAGCGGTCGCGAAGTCGATCTGATCCGGGACCGCCACCAGATTGGTGTCGGCCGCCTCCAGGGCAACGTACTCGGCGAAGGATCCCCAGTGGGTGAAACCTGGCTGCTGCTGGGCGGGACAGACCTGAGCCTCTCCGGCTCGGCACCAGTCACAACGACCGCAGCCGCAGGCGAACGGGACGGTGACCCGATCCCCGGCCTGCCAGCGGCCGACTTCGGCACCCACCTCGGCCACCACGCCAGCAAGCTCATGACCGGGGACGTGCGGGAACCGGATCTCCTCATGTCCCGCCCACCCGTGCCAGTCGCTCCGGCAGATTCCCGTGGCCTTCACCCGGACCACCACCCCACGACGGGGAACCAGGGGCTCGGCCACGTCTCTGACCTCTGGCTGCGCCCCGACGGCATCAACGACAACAGCGCGCACCGGCTCATCCTGTCAACCAGGGCGCGGCCGTTACCAGGTTCCTGAAATGGCAGGGCCCGGGATCTCGATGGTGGGCCGGTCAGAGCGGCCGTTCGCGGATTGCCCGCTCGAAGACCCGGGCGATGCTGGTGTATCCGCGCTCGTTCGGATGGAAGTGGTCCGAGGCGAGTTTGCCGTGCCAGCGGGTGGTTTCCGGCACCCGGGTCTCGGCCACCCGCAGACCACGCCGGGCTGCCCCGGTGGTGATCACCCGGTTCACCGCCCCAGCCGTCCGGGTCGGATTCGGCAGGGTGGCTACCACGGTCGTGGCCGGAACCAGGCTCAGCAACCGCTGATAGGCGCCGGTCAGTTCTGGGCGGCGGCGGGTCATCAGGTCGTTCGACCCGATCAGCAGGGTGACCAGCTCCGGCACCTGTCCCAGCGACGACAACAGGCCCAGCGCTGGGATCTGCCGCTCGATCACCTCGGCTGTACGCGCTCCGCTGATCGACAGATTCACCACCCGGTGCGGCTGACCCTGGTCCCTCAGCATCCGCTGCAACTGCCCGACCCAGCCCCGGTCGTAGGCCGGTGCGCCCAGCCCCTGCGACAGCGAATCACCCAGCGCCACCCACAGCGGACCGCGATCGGCCAGGGCGCGCAGATTGGAGGCCCGCCACTGCGCGGCGAACGGACGGGCCTGGGCCTGCACTCGGCCGACCGCGGGCACCAGCCGTGACAGCACCGAGAGGAAAGGGCCGGCCGGGCGCTGCGACAGGTTGGTATAGGGAAACGCCTCGTCCAGCGACAGCTTCATCTCGCCAGTCAACACCGAATGGTGGCGCCAGCACGGCATGCCGCCAGGGCGGCCCGCAAGACCGCCACAACACTCGGCAAAGTGGCACTTTGGGGCCGGGATCGGCCGTTGAGCGAGGGTTTGCCGAGTCTTGTGGCGGAGTATCAAGATGGTGGCGTGCCGATCACGACAGCGACGCAGCCCTGGCTGGTGCGGGTCGGCGATGCCAGCCTCTGTGTGCAGTCGTTCGGCACGCCGGGCGATCCTCCTATCCTGCTCATCGCCGGTGCCGCATCCTCGATGGACTGGTGGGACGACGCCCTCTGCGAGCGGATCGCGGCCGGTGGCCGCTACGTGCTGCGTTACGACCACCGCGACACCGGCGCCTCCACCACCTTCCCGCCCGGTCAGCCGCCCTATGACGGCAACGCGTTCAGCCGGGACGCCGCCGGGCTGCTCGAGGCGCTGAATCTGCCCGCCACCCATCTGGCCGGGGTCTCGATGGGCGGGGGCATCGCCCAGGAGATCGCCCTCCGGCACCCGGACCGGGTGGCCTCCCTGACCCTGCTGTCCACCGGTGCGATCGGCGGCGTCGACCGGCGGAAACTTCCGGGCATGAGCGAGCAACTGGAGGCGGCCTTCGCGCAGCCCCCGCCCGACCCCGACTGGCGCGACGAGAACGCCTACGCCGACTGGATCCTGGCCGTCCAGAAGCCGTTCGCAGGCGGGATCCCGATCGACGACGAGCGGGTTCGCGGTATCGCCCGGCGGACCTGGCGCCGGGCCCGGGACGTCGCGGCGGCCGCCAACCACTGGCAGGTGCTGAACGGTCCCGGCCCGGACCAGGGCGGTGAGGCCGGACACGATGTCAAGCGGATCAGCGCGCCGGCTCTGGTCATCCACGGCCAGAACGACCCGTTCTTCCCGCTGCCACACGGGCAGGCGCTGGCCGATGCCATCCCGCAGGCGCGGCTGCTGGTCATCCCCGGGATGGGGCACGAGATCCCTCCGCCACCAAGCTGGGATGTCATGGTTCCTGCACTTCTGCGGCATACCTCGGAGGGCTGGCCGGCCACCGCCGACCGGCTGGCCCAGCGTGCGCTGGCCGCCGATGAGCCGACCGCATGGTTCGAGCGCCTCTATTCGGCGGCCCGGCGGGGCGAGGTGCCGATGCCGTGGGACCGGGCCCAGCCGAACCCGGCGCTGCTGTCGTGGGCCGATCAGCAGCAGCTCGATGGCAGCGGGCGCTGCGCCGTGGTGGTGGGATGCGGACTGGGCGCTGATGCTGAACTGCTGGCCGCTCGCGGATTCCGCACCACCGCGTTCGACATCTCCGATTCCGCTGTCGCCGAGGCGCGGGGGCGCCATCCCGGGTCGGCCGTCAGTTATCTGAGCGCCGATCTGCTCGCGGTCCCGGCGTCCTGGCGTCAGGCCTTCGATCTGGTCGTCGACGTCTACACCGTTCAGGCGATGCCGCCGGCGCTGCGTGAGCGGGCCACCGCCGCCGTGGGCGGCCTGGTCGCACGGGGTGGCAGCCTGGTGGTGATCTCCGCGACCAGGCAGGACGACGCGGAACCGCCCGATGGACCGCCCTGGCCGCTGTCACCGGGCGAACTGGACCGGTTCGCCAGCGAGGGCCTGACCGAGCGGTCCCGCACGATCCTGCCCGGGCTGGGACCCTCGGGCCAGGGAGCCCGCCTGGTTCTGGAGCGCGGCTGATGGCGCTCACCGTGCGAACCCCTGGACTGGTCCTGACCGAGCACGAGTTCGAGCTTCCGCTCGATCACGCCCGGCCGGACGGCGAGACGATCACCGTGTTCGCCCGCGAGGTGGCCGACCCGGACGGCCTGGACAAGCCGTTCCTGCTCTTCCTGCAGGGCGGTCCGGGGATGGAAGCGCCCCGGCCCACCCGTCATCCCAGCTCGTCGGGCTGGATGGACCGAGCGCTGCGGGACCACCGGGTGCTGATGCTCGATCAGCGCGGCACCGGCCGATCCACCCCGGCCGGCCCGCTGCCGGGGATGACACCGCAGCAGCAGGCGGCCCACCTGACCCATTTCCGGGCCGACTCGATCGTGCGCGACGCCGAGTTGATCCGGCAGGCGCTGGACGTCGATCGCTGGTCGGTCCTGGGGCAGTCGTTCGGCGGGTTCACCCTGCTCAACTATCTGTCCACCGCGCCCGAGGGCCTGGCCGCCGCCTACTTCACCGGTGGCCTGCCGCCGATCGGCAGGCATCCCGACGACATCTACCGAGCCACCTTCGCCCGAACCCTGGAGCGCAATCGCCGGTACTACCAGCGGTATCCGGCTGACCGGTCCCGGGTGGGACACCTGCACGACCTGGTCGAGCAGGGGCAGATCCCGTTGCCGGACGGCGAACCGCTGACCTGGCGGAGGTTCCAGCAGCACGGCAACGAGCTGGGCATGAGCGATGGAGCCGAGCAGTTGCACTATCTGATCGAAAAGCCTTTCAATTCGCCCGCTTTCCAGCACGACGCTGCCCACCCGATGCCATTCACCCGGAATCCGATCTACGCGATCCTGCACGAGGCCTGCTACGCGGACGGCCAGGTCACCAACTGGTCGGCGCAGCGGGTTCAGCCAGACGTCTACCGCAGTGATCCAACCCTGTTCACCGCCGAGCACGTGTTCTCCTGGATGTTCACCGACTACCGGCAGCTGCGATCGCTGAACGAGGCGGCGCAGCTGCTGGCCAGCCATCCGTGGCCCAGGTTGTACGACCCGGATGTGCTGGCCAGCAACGAGATTCCGGCCGCGGCGGCGATCTACGCCGAGGACCTCTACGTGGAGAGCGAGTTCTCGCTGGAGACCGCCGCCGCGGTGAACGGGCTCCGGCCCTGGCTGACCAACGAGTACGAGCACAACGCCCTGCGCGCCGACGGTGACCGGGTCCTGAGCCGGCTCATCGACCTCGCGCACGGAAAGGCGTGAACGATGCCCCATCGACCAGTCCAACCCCGCGCATCCGGCGCGGAGATGAAGGGAGACACAGCATGCTGGACAAGAGCGAGGCCTTCAGCGGATTCGCGGTCAAGGACCTCGACGCGGCCAAGGAGTTCTACGGCGGCACCCTCGGGCTGTCGGTCGAACGGGAGGAACCGATGGGGCTGATGCGGCTGCACATCGAGGGCAGCCGCGACATCCTGATCTACCCCAAGCCGGACCATGTTCCGGCGACGTACACGATCCTCAATTTCCCGGTCGGCGACATCGAAGCCGCCGTGGACGAACTGGCCGCCAAAGGCGTCACCATGCTGCGTTACGACGATCTGCCCGCCGACGAGCGCGGCATCACGCAGAACGGGCCCCGGATCGCGTGGTTCAACGACCCGTCGGGCAACATCCTCTCGGTGCTCCAGTCCTGAGCCAGTAGGTCTCAGCCGATGACCGACACGTCCAGGGCCGGTCTGGCCGAGGCGGTCGCCCAGCTCTACGGGCTGACCCCCGGCGTGTTCATCCGAACTCGCAATGGCATTGCGGCACAGGCCAAATCGGACGGTGATCCAGTCCTGGCCGGTCGGATCAAGGAGCTGGCCAAGCCGTCGCTGGGGGCCTGGCTGCTGAACCAGATGGCCCGGCACCGGCCCGCCGGTCTGGCCCAGCTGCTCGGGCTCAGCGAGGCTCTCCGGCAGGCTCAGGACGAGCGGGACGGCGACCAGCTGCGCGCCCTGTCCCGGGTCCGGGTTCAGCTGCTGCGGGAGGTGATTCGCTCAGCCCAGGACCTGGGCGACGAACTCGGGCAGCCGATCAGCGACTCGATCGGCAGTGAGATCGAGCAGACGCTGCGAGCCGCCCTGGCCGACGGCGACGCGGCCACCGCCCTGGTCAGCGGCCAACTGGTCCGGGGGGTGGAATCCACCGGTTTTGGCGGCGTCGACCTGGACAGCGTGCTGGCCGAGCCCGGCCTGAGCCCGGCCGATGTACTGGGGGAGCCGATCGCCCCCTCCGCACCCGCCGCGACGGCCGGGGCTGTGCCCAGCCCGGCGTCCTCCCGCCCCAGCTCGGGGTACCACGTGCGCGCGGGGCCGGAGGGGTCCCTGCCGGGGGGCCGTCCGCCGTCCGCGACC
>CALMAR010000025.1 GCA_937859855.1 uncultured Kineosporia sp. | reverse complement strand
CCTGTGGCCGGTCTGGGGAGCGCTGACCGTGCCGGTCACGTTGCTGGCCGCCTGGATGAACCACTTCCTGCTGGACGACGGGCCGCTCTTCCCCGCGGCTCTCGGCCTGGTCGCGGTCGGGCTGCCGATCTCCGTGGGCATCGCGATCCTGCGGTACCGGCTCTTCGACATCCGCCTGGTCCTGTCGCGCACGCTGACCTATCTGCTCCTGGTCCTTGCCGTCGTGGCCCTCTACGCCTCCCTGCTCTTCGCTACCGAGCGGCTCATCGGCGCCAGCTCGGTAGGCGGCCTGATGGCGGTGGGAATCGTTGCGGTGGCCGTGCATCCGGCGTATTCCTGGTTGCGCGGGCGGATCGAACACTGGGTCTACGGTTTCCGGTCCGATCCGCGCGCGGCGATCCGGCTGCTCGCCCGCCGGGCCGAGGCCGCCGATCCAGATGGGCTGATCGCGGCCGTGACCGATGCCGTGGCCGATGTGCTGAAGGTAGGACCGGTCTGGGTGGAGACGACCGAGCCCGGCGCGGCCGCGGCACTGCGAACGCAGATGATCCATCGAGGCGAACTGGTGGGCCACCTAGCGATCGAGATCCCGCCCGGCCGCGAGATGTCTGCCACTGACCTTGATCTGATTGAGGATCTTGCTCGCTATGCCGCGGTCCTGGTGCGATCCGAGCACCTCAATGACGAGCTCCGCGAGTCGCGCAGCCGGATCGTCGCTGGGCGAGAGGAGGAGCGGCGCAGGCTTCGCCGGGACCTTCACGACGGTCTTGGGCCGTCCCTGGCGGCGATCGTGCTCAGGCTCAACGCCATTCAGTCCCGGTCCGACGCGGCCGACCGCAACGCGCTGGTGGCCGAGACCCGGGACGAGGTAAAGGCTGCCATCGCAGAGGTGCGCCGCTTGGTAGACGATCTTCGGCCCCCCGCCATCGATGAGGTCGGGCTGGTCGGCGCGATCCGGCAGCGAGCCTCGTCTCTGGCTGGTGAGATCCTCTTTGAAGTGGTCGGTCCGGAGTCACTTCCAGTGTTATCGGCCGCAGTGGAGGTTGCCGCCTTCCGGATCGCCTCCGAGGCCCTGACCAATGTCGCGCGCCACTCCGGCGCCACCCGTTGCCGCGTCGGTCTCGAGGTCAATGGCGCCTTCGAGGTGACCATCGTCGACAACGGCCGAGGCGCCGGCCGTGATCCACACCGAGGCGTGGGGTGGACGTCGATGAGCGAGCGCGCGGCTGAACTCGGCGGCAGTTGTGCGATCACCAGTCCTCCTGAAGGCGGCTTGGTGGTTCGTGCCCTGCTGCCGCTCCCCGATGGTCTCAGCCAGATTGAACCGATGGACGTCGGCGCATGACCAGACTGTTGGTCGTGGACGACCATCCGGCCTTCCGGCGGGGGTTGGAGGTCATGCTCGACGGCACGGACGACATCGAGATCGTCGGTCAAGCCGACACCGGAGAGCGTGCCCTCGAGCAAGCCGCTTCGCTCGATCCCGACGTGATCCTCATGGATTTGCGTATGCCGGGCCTCGACGGGATCGAAGTCACCCGCAGGCTCACGCGATCCGGGACCTCCGCCGCCGTCGTCGTCCTAACCATGTTCCAGGATGACGACTCTGTGTTCGCCGCGATGCGGGCGGGCGCAAGGGGCTATGTACTCAAAGGCGCCGATCAGGATGAGATCGTGCGCGCCATCCGAGCGGCCGCGGCGGGCGAGGCAATCTTCGGCCCGGAGATAGCCCAACGGGTCATCGCGCACTTCACCAACGGCTCCGGGTCGACCGCTGCCGCCTTCCCGTCGCTGACCGAACGCGAGCGGGAGGTGCTGGAGATGATCGCCGCAGGAAGGGGCAACGCCGCCATCGCCCACGATCTGATGATCAGTCTCAAGACCGTCCGCAACCACGTCTCGAACATCTTCATCAAGATCCAGGTCGCCGACCGATCCCAGGCCATAGTCAAGGCTCGCGACGCTGGTCTGGGTGGCCAGGGTTAGTTCCTGCAGCCGTCTCAGAGCTATCTCATATCCCCAGATACCACTCACGCATTACAAGGCGTCACTCGTGCAGTCGGCTCAGCATTCAGATGCAGAGACGGAAACAGCTCCACACACTGGCGATGATTCGCATCATCCGACAGTGCCGCTGCCACCAGCGGGCCGGTATCGACCAGGATCACGCCGGACGGCGCCCCCAGCCCTCACGCAGAATCTCGTCTACTCGCTCCGACACATCCGGCTCGCTCCCCCGGACTGAGCCGAACCACGCAGGCGGCCATGTCGGCGCTGGCCGCTTCACTTGCCGGGCTCTCAGGGCTGCGAGGGCAGCCGGAACCTCCCCGGCAGGCAAGTCATCCACCAGCCGGTGCAGCTCCTCACGGTGCGGCTCCACATACAGACTCCCAGCGCCGACGGTTTCGCACGAACGTGCGCTAAGAGCGGTAAGTCGCAACAAGCGATTCACACCTGGATTCCACGGTTGAACTTTTCAAGCACACAAGCGCACACTAAAAACAGGGCCTGACCTGCAACGATGGTGGAGCCGCCTGTCGCAATCGAACCGACGACCTATTCATTACGAGACACACGCTCAAACCCATACATCGCCCTGACCAGCACCAGAAGCGCAACCGCGCGCACCGTCAGCACTCAGTGCACCGCATGCAGCCCGAAGTGGATTCCACGACGGATTCCACGGGACGGCAATCCGATCAAGCAGATTGATGGTCATCTGTTGATGAGCATGCGTACCTACTTCGGCGGCAGCCGGAGAGGCGTTTAGGGCAACGGCGGATCGGGGCAACTAGTCACGAACTTAGCCGTCATGTCCGCGATCGGCGTAGGAAGATGGCCGCTGGACTCTGTGACAGGGGTGATCAGGTGCGAGTCGGGTCCGGGAGCACCCGCGGAGTAGGCGGCACCAGGGAGAGATCTTGGACCGCGGGTCATGCCCATCTCAGTACGGCCATCGTCAGCTTGCCCCCTCTGGGCGACAATGACGCGATGGTTTCGAAACTGCACGGGCCCAACTTCATTGAAGTTGGCGGATCGCCCATGTTGCTCGTAGCGACAGGTGGCGGAGCAGCCGTTCACCTAGCCGCTTCGGCGGAAGGACCATCAGCGCGCGAGGCGGTACACAAGTTCAACTTCGAACCAGGGAACACATTCCTGTCGAAGTACGAAAAGGCCTCGCTATTACAACCGCGATGGTCACCGACGACTCTATGTGGCCGTGAGTGGGTGATAATGGTCGGCGGCGAGGGTGGGTCGCTCGATCCATATGAGCAAGCCGCTTTCGCGCCGACGTGCAGGCGGTGCCTGACATCGATCGATAGACATTTTCAGCCCCCAGTTCCCGCCACGCGGATCGGCATCGTAGCCCAGCTTGCGGCCGACACAGTAGTCAGCAAGCGCGGCTTTGCAGAAGTTCACGGCGTCCCTGGCGACCAGCAAGAGGCATTGCGCAAAGCGATTCGCCGCCTGGTCCGAAATAGAACTAGGCACTCGGTCAGAACCTTCACGATGAATTCCGTCGTGTATGTGGAGTGCGAGGCGATCCACCGACAACATGCCCACGAGGAACTCCATGAAGTAGCCGCAGCCCTCGAGGCCATGTTTTCGGGGGAAGCCGCGCCGACTCGATCAGAGCTCGAGCGGAAGATCTCATGGGATGCCTGGGATATTGATTGATCAGTCTTCGACCAAGCTGTGAGCCCAATAGCGAGGGGCGAACCGGCGTACTCGGCGTCGTTAGAGACTGCTCACTCGGGTCGAATGAGCACCTCCAAGAATTCATGGTTGACGAAGAGAAGTTCTCTGCCGACCTTGACGTCACTGAGGAGACCTGCCGAGACCAATGCATGCAGCCAAGACGAGGCGGTCTGTCGCGAGACGTGGCATCGCTCGGAGACCATGTTGATGCGGCAGTAGGGCTGCTCGAAGAGCTCGGCCAAGAACTGGGCATCACGACCACCAGGAGTCGCACCGCGGGCTCGCTCATCGATGTCGTTCTGACACGTTCGGATGGCTCCGATCTTGCGTGTCGTCGATGTCGCTGATTCACGGACGACGTCCAGCATGTAGAGGATCCATTCGATCCAGGCTTCCTCGGCGGTGACAGCTCGTAAGAGTCGGTAGTAATCGTTTTTGTGGGCGATGATCGCCCGCGAGAGATACAGGATGGGATCGTTCAGCAGCCCGGCCTCGATCAGCATCAGGATGTTAACGACGCGACCGGTACGCCCGTTGCCGTCATGGAACGGGTGGATCGCCTCGAACTGGTAGTGGGCGACCGCCATTCGCACCAGCGGATCAAGGTCGTCGTCGGCGTGGATGAAGCGCTCCCAGGCCGTGAGTTTCTCGCCAATGAGATGAGATCCCTCTGGCGGCGCGTACACCACCTCCCGCGTCGTCGGATTCGCAATCCGGGCTCCTGGTATCGCTCGGACAGCCATTTCCCGGCCCTGCAGCTCAGAGCAGATCCGAGTAGCTGTGACAGCAGTGAGCGGCCGGTGTTTAATCGACTCAACCCCGGCGAACAGGGCGCTCCGATACCTCAACGCCTCCTTGGTGGCATGGTCGCCCCCGCCGGAGTCGACATGCTTGAACAACTCGTCGGCCGTGGTGACGATGTTCTCGATCTCGGAGCTGGCTTGCGCCTCGAGGAGTGGGACGGCATGGATCAAGATGTGGGGGTTGGGTAGCAGTTGACTGGCCTGCGCGAGTGTCGCCAAAGCGGTTCGGGCCTCGACGGTTGCCTTGAGGACGGACTTGGGCTCTAGGTCTAGGCCCACCGGCGGCAGTGGCGGTAGATCGTTGAAGGGGACCTCAGGGCTCCAGGGCACGTGTCACCTCCTTCGACTCATCCGGGCTATGTGTTAAGAATTTCTGATAAATCTAACACGTTAGCGCGACCTGTTAGATGTCATGACACGCCACCTCGCGCGGCTATCAGGCAGTCCGACCCTCCGAGCCGCCTCTGCTTCCCATGTACCAAGAAGGAGCCGTCACCACTCTCGGCTCCGCCAGTGCTGAACCGGATCATGCGGGCTCTCGACGCCGATCTCGTCCTGCAGATCGCCCCGAAGCGTTGTCGCCTGAGCCGACGAGGTGGTGCGGAGCGAGTGCTGAGGGCGATGTGAGAGGTACAGCGGTTCACCCAGCTGGGCGATGGATGCGAGGGGCCATCCCTCCCTGGCGGCGCGGATTCCGTAGGCCAGCGCGAAGTCGGCGACCACAGCGTTGAGCAGCGCGTACAGCAGGAGAAGCCAGCCGATCAGGTGTCGGGGGAAGCGGTGCACGATCAGGGCACCGGCCGGACTGGGTGACGGCGTAGATCAGATACAGCACCGCCTCAGCGAGGCCGTGCCCGCCCACAGTGAGGCAGACGGTCGCCACCTCGAGCGCAAAGACCACCGCGACGATGCCCGCCGCCACTTGTCGGGCTGCCTCAGGTGGCATACCCCGATTGTGTCAGGAGGCGGAGGTAACGACCTCCGTGCCAGCACGTATCGCCAACAGGTGCCCAGCCCGATGCCGCAGCTCATCAGGCTTTCCTACTGTCGCGATATCAACCATGAGGAGGAGCCGATGACCAGGACGACGACCGGGACGACGACCGCGCATGCCCAGCCCGCCATGACGGCACATCTGATGCGCCTCGGAAAGTGGTGCGTGGCGGCCAGCCTCGTCGGAGTGGCACAAGGGGCCGCGGTGCTGGCCTGGCCGCACCAAGTCCCCGACATCAGATACAGCTTCCCGTTCACCTCCAGTTGGTATGTCATTGCGCAGGCCACGTTCTTCATGCAGCACCTGCCTCTCGTCGCCGCTGTCGGTGCGGTATCGGCTACACCCGAAGTGCGTCGGGCAAGGCTGGCGCACCGGGCCCTCGTCGCCGCCACCGCGGGACTGGGCCTACTTGCGCTGATGGAGCTGGTCGCGATGTCGGCCGCCACCACGATCAACAACTCCGTGCTGGGGACGACGGTCAGCAGCCTGTACAGCGTGCCGGTGCTGATGATCGGAGTCGGCATGGTGATGGCCGGAGTCGTCCTGCTGCGCCAGCACGTCCTGGGCCGGCTGCCGTGGATTTTACTGGCACTAGGACTCTTCGTCTTCGTCGGCCTTACCCCGGCCCTCGCGACGGACTCCTTCGTCGGCGGCCGACTGGCGATCATGGCATGGATGGCGCTCTACGTCGTGCTCGGCCGGGCGATCCAGCGTCTCCCGCGATGACCTCGGACCAGAACCGCCACATCGCACCGCCGCTGCTGCGGGTCACGGGGTTGACCGGGATCGCGACCATGGTCCTGCTGTTCGTGCCTGCTCTGACCCTCTCCGGGCAGGAGCCGACATTCGACGGCAGCGCCGTGCAGATTCTCAACTACTTCCGCTCCATCAACACCGGTCCAGCGGCGTTCGGACGCTTCGTCTTCTCGGTCGGATTGGTCTCGCTGGTGTGGTTCGTCGTCAGTCTGTGCACCCTGCTGCGTGGCATTGAAGGTGACCCACCGTGGAGGTCCAACATCGCGGCGTTCTCCGGAGTCGTCCTCGTGGCCGTCGTGCTAGCTACCAAGCCGGACGCAGTGCCAGACCGGTCGGCCGCTCTCGACCCGCAGATCGCCAGGACCGCATTCGACCAGTCCAACGTCGCGTTCTCCAACGCATGGATCGCCCTCGGCAGCTTCGCCATCTGCTGCGGCTGGGTGATCGCCTCCCATGGCTTCGTTCCTCGCTGGACGGGCTGGTGGGCGATAGCCGCAGGCACCGGTTTGGTGTTGAGCCGGGCTGTATGGACGAACCAGATCTGGTTGCTGCCCTACCTATTCTTCTGGATCTGGGTGCTAGCACTTTCCATAGTCCTACTTCGTCGATCCATGCACGTGACCGCGCCCGCCGCAGGAGTCTGAAGTGTCCAGCGAGCAAATTCTGGAGCCTCCTCGGCACGTCTTACCTAGGCGTTTGTCGGAGCCGCCTGTGGGATTCGAACCCACGACTTATTCATTACGAGGCCCGCTTCGACCCACACAACGCACTCACCAGCACCAGACGCACGATCCAGCGCGCTAAACAGCGCGCTAAACAGGGTCGCGTGAATCCGCCGGACCGTGCTGGATGCCATCGGCCGGCAGATGTGCGGCTGGCATTTCGCCGTCGCGCAGTTGTGTGCGTCGCTGAGGGTGTGCACCGTGAACGGCCTTCCGTCGCAGAGTTCACTGCAGCGGCGGAGGTGCGTGTAGAGCCGGTCGATGATGTCGACCCGGTGCTGGAGTTTCCGCAGCGGCATCGAGCCGAGCGTGGGCAGCAGGACCCGGCGGATGTAGATCTCATTGGTGACGCGGGTATTCAGCTGGTGGTCGGCGGCGTCCATCCACGCCGTCAGCAGTACATGCAGTGTGGCGGCTCGGTCGGGTGGTTCTCAGCCTCGACCTGGTCGAGCATCCGGTCGCGCGCCCGCCGTGCGGCGGTCTCGCTGGCGCAGGTCTCGGTGAGCTTGATGCGCTTGCCGATGATCGGATCTTTCCCGGCACGCACGACCGCACGGAATCGTCCGCTCGGAAGCACCTCGATCGAACCGGTCAGCATGGCCGGAAGCTAGCTGACCGGGTGGACCGTGTCTCACGTTCTGTCCCGCGACCCGGTTCGGTAAACACAAGAAACGCCCAGCTCATGGCTTCTGACTGGGTGTTTGGTGGAGCCGCCTGTCGGAATCGAACCGACGACCTATTCATTACGAGGGTGCCGCTCCGACGCTCACAACACTCTGACGAACACCGGGCGCACGCTTTGACGCGCTCGACGATCTCGGCGAACTGCAGGAACGCAAACCGTGTCCACGACGTGTCCCACGGCCGCTAGCCGATGGGGAGTCGCCGGACCCGCAGGCTGTCCTCGCCGATCACCACGACGGCCCCGGCCGCGAGATCTTCGGCCGCTGCCGGAAGGTTTGCGAGCAGCAGAGCCGCCAACGCTTCAACCCGCCGACCAGCGATACGGCGGACCAGGACGACAGAGGGCAGCATGGCATGACTGGCGGCCAGGAGGGCTCCGAAGTCGGTATCGGCACTGACCAAGATCCGTTGGTTCGACCGTGCGGACTCGAGCACCGCCTCGTCCATCGCGTCGCGCAAACCAAGATCACGGACATGCACAACAGAAGAAGCGGAAAGGATCGAAACCAGGCGAGGCGACAGATTGTTGTCGAGCAGGACCCTCATGCCGAGGGGCGCAGAGGGATCTGGCGCTCCCGCACTGATTCGGCCGCGAACCTCAGAGCCTCGGCAACATCCTCCGGCTCCAGGTCCGGCAGGTCACGGCAGATCTCCTCAGCGGTCATCCCGTCCGCCAGCATCGACACCACCGTCGCGACCGGAATCCGCAGACCACGGATCGTCGGCGCGCCACCCATCAGCGCCGGATTCACGGTGATCCGCTCGAAAGCCATAGCCCCACGATACGACTCATCGCAGACAACCAGAGTGTCCATCCGTCAGTGTCCGCGCAGTTCGTCGAGAGCATCCTGTGCGGCCGACCTATTCACACCTGTGTCCCACGGTTCAACTTCAAGCACACAAGTCGAACATCGAAAACAGCCTCAGACCTGGGCCTCTTAGTGGAGCCGCCTGTCGGAATCGAACCGACGACCTATTCATTACGAGACACACGCTTCAACCCCGCATAGCGCCCTGACCAGCACTGGAAGCACTACGCGGCACACTGGGCGAACTCCGCGAACTGGGCTGGCGGGAACCGTGTCCCACGACCTGTCCCACGCGGTCCGGGATCGCTCCGCAGTCAAGCCCTGCGGTGACATAACCGATAGGTTATGCTGTGGGTGGTGAGCTGGGAGATACTCCTCCATCCTGAGGTCGAGACCTGGTATCTGCGCCTGTGTGACGTGGACCCGGAAACGGCCGACGGGATCGAGGCGGCTATCGACCTGCTCGCCGAGCAAGGCCCGAGCCTGGGAAGGCCGCTGGTCGACCGGATCCAGGGGAGCCGTCATCACAATATGAAGGAATTGCGGCCACCCTCGACTGGCGCGAGCGAGATCCGGATGTTGTTCGCCTTCGATCCGAACCGGGAGGCCATCTTCCTGGTCGCCGGGGACAAGGCCGGTAACTGGCGGCGCTGGTACACCGACGCCATACCCATCGCCGATCAACGATTGACCGAGCACGTGGCTGAACTGGAGGAGGACAGGCCATGACCGACTACACCTCCTGGACCAAGGTGAAGAAGGCGGGACGGCGAGCCGACCCGCGCCCCAAGAGCGCCCAGGCCGCGGCCAAGGCTGCGGCCGCTGCGCGTCAGGACGCCTATATCCGCGGCCACCAGCTCGCCGAAATCCGCAAGGCCGCCGGCATCACCCAAGCAACCCTCGCCAAGACACTCGGCGTCAGCCAGGCCCGTATTTCCGCGATCGAGCACGGCGACATCTCCGGCATCGACGTCATCCGCGCCTACGTCCAAGCCATCGGCGGCAGCATCGACGTCGTCGCCACCCTCGGCGACCGCAGCTGGAAAGTCGCCTAACTAGCGACCTTCCGGCCTTGAACCGCCCCGGGTGCTGGACCCGTCTTTGTCTGAATCGCTGACATTTGAGTGCACGAGGTCAAGAGGGAGGTCCCGCCGCGCTACACGGCTAGATCTCGTCGTCAGGTATTGCCTGGCCGGTGTCAATGTCGTAGTGACGCTCGACATAGAACTCAACTCGCCGCTGCCCTCCCCACGAGGAACAGTGGATGAAGTCATGCATGTCGAGCTTGGGGTCCGTGGCCAGACGTAGATATCCGAAGCGGTTATCGCGGCTGATCACGCCATCTTGGACATGGGACAGGTCGAGATACTGAACCTTCCACGACGAGTCATCGCCCCACACGCAGCCCCAGACGAAACCGAAGTCACCAGTCGGCCACTCGTGATCGAGCGGCCGCCACGACAAAGAGCCTGCGAACTGCTGAGTCCCGTCGTGAAGATCCCACCAGTCAGGAACGTAGAAGCCGACTGGGCAGAAGCCCCCACTGGCTGCCGTCTCCTCGGCGATGATCTTCCCGGTGTGCAGATCCAGGACCGAAGTTGCGGTGTAGTGCGGCGAGATCAGCGCGAAATCGCGGTCCCCCTGGCGAAACGGCTCGAACGTTTGAAGCATGCTGTAGTTCCGCTCGTACTCAGCAATCACCCGTCGGCCGTCGAGGATCTCGACGTGCACACGGGACCAGGTCCCTGGACGCGTGAGGTCGGTGACGTGCGTCCGGTAACGGTCCCGCGGTATCGGAGACGCCGGTGCTTGCCACAAGCCAGTGGTGTCGACCTCTTCCAGCCACCAACGCCGCCATCCGGTAGCTCCCTCGTAGCGCTGGACGGACTCTTTCAGCAACGCTGTCCCCTCGCGCCGAGTCCTCCGCGCACCGAACCCATGAACCCTCCCATCCATCCCTTCAGCTCGAACCTCGAAAATGCGCTGGGGGGCGGGGCTGGTCACCTCCTGAGGATCCCACCTGGCGCTCCCCTGTAGGGGTTACTGCGTTCCCGTGCGCGGCCACATCAGGTCGTGCCGCTGGTGAAGCGCACGATCGACGGCCGCGGGGACATCATCGCCTGTGACCCACTCCAGTATTGCGGGGAGTGTATGGCGCCAACTCACGTCTTCCGGCAGTTGCTCTGCGAGCCGGTCATTCAAGGATCGCGAGCCCGCCGCAGGGAAGAGGTCCGCGTAGTCCTGGCCCGCTTGCGCGGCGAGAAGCAAGTCGTATTGCCAGGCGTCGGCACCTGGTGCCGGTGCAACGTCCAGGAGCCACTGCGAGCGATCCACGGTGACGTGAACCTCCGCCTCACCCACGAAAACGAATTGGGCGCCGAGCGTCGAATCGCCTTTCAGCGACACGAGGTCGTATCCATTCCCAGTGAGCCACGCAACCGCACTTCTGACATCCTCCGGGGCGAACCGCTCGAGAAACCTGTCCATCGGGAACCGCTCCATAGCCACAGCGTAGGAAGGATCAGGCCCCTCACACGACGCCTAGCATGACCATTGGAAAGCTGTTGTGCGGCAACCGATCGCCAGGTGTTCGCCCTGGTAACCGGAAACCCAGGACATGTGACTCCCGCGCGGGCCACCCGGAGATCAGCGAACCGCGCAGCGCCGACGGTGACATCCAAGTGATGAGCGGACGATGCTGCGGCTGCATCTGCGATCCACCGATCAGGTCATCGCTGATTGCTGAGTGTGCACGGTCCGAAGTGTGCGTTCGAGCGGTTCACACATTTGTCCCACGGTTCAACTTTCAAGCACACAAATCGCACACCGAAAACGGGCCCTGACCTGCAACGATGGTGGAGCCGCCTGTCGGAATCGAACCGACGACCTATTCATTACGAGACACACGCTGCAGCCCTCATAACGCTCTGAACAGGCTCAGGGCTACACCACAGCGCACTCGACGCACCCAGCGATCTGCAGCTATGCCAAGTCGGATTCCACGGCAGATTCCACGCGTTCCTACGGAGGCTTCCCATGGACAAGATGGCGATCAGCCTGATCAGAAGGAAGGGCTCGGCCGCTCACCGCGCGAATCACTGGGTATCGGCGCCGCGACTGCGATAGAGCGTCAACCAGCAGCGGAATATCTAGTGCTCCGCGTCGTTAGTTGGTTGGCGTTTTGGTGGCTGGGACGATGAGGTGTGCCGAATCGTGCTGCTGCTGCTCTGCCGTTGCGTGCCGGCGATCAAGAGGAGTTGGTACGGCTGGCGCGGTCCAGTTCGGTGCGGCCGGGGTCAGCAGAGTGAACGCGAGTAGGGTCTCGTGATTCAAGTTCGGCCAGCTCGAAACGGATCGGGTCGCGGGGTCGGCTGGGCCAAAGTGACGACCAGAGGACGGACGTCGGTCTGGAGGCGCTGAGGATTCGTGTCTCGACCTCGTCAGCGAGCAGCGAGAACCACCGTCGCGTTCCCGGTTAGTGCCGGGTGGACCAACGATGCCCATACGACATGTGGTGGTGGCGGAAGCCGCCGCGACCTCGACCCGAACTCGATCACGACGCCAGCTTATGGATCGGACCTCGCCCATCGGTCGGCTCGTTGACCCGTCCAACGCCCGCCGGTCGCGACAAACGGCCGCGGACAAATCGATGTCCGCGGCCATGGACATGGATTCGTGTATTCATGTACGTTGCCAGGGACATGAATAGACGGACCTATGACATGCAGAGCCGCGGCGCGGCGGCGGCGGCGACCCGGGAGGCGATTGTGCAGGCGGCGATCGACACGTTCATGACCGAGCACTCGTTCTCCATCGCCCTCGAACCGGTCGCGCGCCGCGCGGGGGTGACGACCAAGACCCTGCTGCGCCACTTCGGTAACCGGGACTCACTCATTGAGGCGGCCTGGCAGCGGGTCTACCAGGACGTCGTCGCCGAGCGCACGCCGAGCACCGACGGCCCGGACGCAGCGCTGTCGGTCCTCATCGATCATTACGAGACCCGGGGGCTGACCGCGCTCGGCGTGCTCGCCGAGGAGGACGACGATCCCCGGGCCAAGCGGATGAACGATGTGGGCCGGGCCGGGCATCGCGCCTGGGTCGAGGACGTGTTCGGCGCCCGGTTGCCCGAGCCGGGACCGGAGCGCAGCCGGGCGCTCGACGTCTTGGTAGTCGCCACCGACGTCTACGCGTGGAAACTGCTGCGCCTCGATCGCGGGCTGAGCCCGGTCGCGGTGCACGACCGTATGACCCTGATGACCAGCGCCGTGATCACCGCCTCCGGGGGCCCGACCGGCGACACCGATCCGGAGCGGAGCGCGTCATGAAGATCGTGTTCGTCACTGTCGACGGCGGCGGCAACATCCCACCGCAGCTCGGCGTGGCCCGGGCGCTGCGGTCGCGTGGCGTCCAGGTGCGTTTCCTCGGCCAGCCCGGCATCGCGGACCGGGTTGTCGCCGCCGGATTCCCGTTCGAGCCGTTCTCGACCGGCCAGGACTTCGATCCGCTGGTGCCCGGGCGCCCGCTGCTGGCGATGATGCGCGACTTCTCCCGCATGGTGGTCGACCGCGGCATCGGCCGGGACGCCGTTGCCGTCGCCCGGCGGGAAGCCGCGGACCTCGTCGTGGCCGACACCATCGTCTCCGCGGGCGTCGCCGAGCTGGTCGCGGCCGGCATTCCCACCGTCATCTTCGTGCACTGCTTCTACCGAGCCGTGCAGGACATGGCTACCAGCCCGGTCGGCCTTCAGCTGCGGTTCAGGGGCCTGTCCTTCACCGGGATCCAGGAGTCCGCCGCCCTGCGGATCGTGGCCGCGCGGTCCGATCTCGACCCGGTGCGGGGACGACCCGACGTGGAGCACACCGGGGTAGTGTGGCAGGGCACGCCCGTCGCCGCGCAGCGCCAGGACACCCCGCGGGTGCTGGTCAGCCTGAGCACCAACGCGTTCGCCGGTCAGCATGCGGTGTTGCAGCGCATCCTCGACGCCATCGCCTCGCTACCAGTCGACGCGGTGGTGACCGGCGGGCCGGCCATCGACGTGACCGGCCTGCGGGTGCCCGCCAACGCCACGGTCCACGACTGGCTGGACCACGACGAGGTGCTGGCCACGACCTCACTGCTGATCGGGCACGGGGGGCACAGCACGACGATGCGGGCGCTGTCCTTCGGCGTGCCGGTGCTAGTGATCCCCGCGAACCCGCTGATCGATCAGCGCGCCGTCGGGAAGGCCGTCACCCGCTACGGCGTGGGCGCGGCGCTGCCCAAGCGGGCGAGCGCGGCCCGCATCGCGCGAGCCGCGAGGTCGCTGCTGGACGACGAGCAGGTCGCCGCGGCGGCGGCAACCCTGGGCGCGGACATCCGCCGCCGTGACGGTGCGGAACTCGCGGCGGACGCGATCGAGAACGTCGTCCGCGCGCGGACCGTGGCGTGACGCATCGCGGTGGGGCTGCTGCTTCGTGATCGTTGCGGCCCGTGTCGCGAAGCGCGGGGAGCCTCAGGCATCGACCAGGCCGGCGTCGCGCATCCGGGTGAGTGCGACCAAAGACGCGTCGCGCCGGGCGGTATCCCATCAGGACGTCATCCCAGCCCGCGGCCTCCAGCAGGTCCAGACTCACCCGGTAGGTCGTGCCGGACAGGAGCACAGTTGAGCCCGCCCTCGGCAGGCAATCCGCATTGGATGCTCCAAGCGAGCCACCCCGGGGCGACCGACGGGCCGATCGAGCCCTGGGCTTGCGCCTGGACGGGCGGCCCGTGACATCCGGAACTGCCGCTGAGCGTCACCGGTGCGTCGAGCACGTCCGACTTCATTGCCCCGAGCGGCCTTCGTCGGCATCGATGCTCGCCCAGGTCTTCCATCAGTCCTTCCGCGGCGTCCTCGACGACGCCAGGGGCGAATCCGAGGGTCTCGGTAGTAAGGGCGCTCTTGATCCCGGCCAACAGACGGCGTCGGCGAAGTCGTCTGTATCGGCGCCAGCTGCTCGGATCATCACCAGCGCCCGGTCACACAGATCGATGGCACAGTCCCAGTCCTGCTGACCGAAGCGGTGATCGTGCGGTCCGCGGGGAGAGGAGGAAGAGCGTTCGGCGATAGTCCACTGCCTGACGTCCGTGATCCGCTCCGCATCAGCATCCAGCTGCTGAATGACCCAGCGGGCGTAGTAGTCGCGCCACGCCTCCAAGGCGGTGACCATCAACGGCTCGGCGCGTGTGCCAACGTTCTGCATGGCCGGCTGCGGATCTGCTTCATACAGGCCGCAGTTGCTGGCCAGGCTCCACAGTTCCGTTCGGTCCCGTTCTGCCAGCGGTTCCATCACTACCTCCATGGCCACATCGTCGCGATCGTCCAGCCGCGACGGTACGGCCCGGGTACGACAACCAGGGTTGATCGCACCCGAGGCTGGAGAGACGCGTCTGAGCTGCATGTTTGTCGGAGCCGCCTGTCGGAATCGAACCGACGACCTATTCATTACGAGTGAATCGCTCTGGCCGACTGAGCTAAGGCGGCGTGACCACCTGGGAGGTGGCACGGTGGTCGAGTATACGGCGTGGGGAGCGGGTGCCGGTTCAAGCGACGGCTGACGATCGCCGCCTCTATCCGGGCATCCGCGCTGACACGTGCAGACAGCGGGGCTGAGGTGGCGATCAGGCGGATTGGGTCGCAGACCGCGCACCCGGACAGCCGGAACTGACAGTGCACACGGACAAGGAGCGGAGCCGATGACAGAGCCAGCCGAGCAGGCGGAAATGGCCCGGCAGGAAGAGCAGGCCGGGACGACCGGTCCGCAGTTCCCCCAACTGGTTCAAACGGTGCTGGACTGCACGAACGTGCGCGAGCTGGCCGAGTTCTATCGCCAGATGCTCGGATACCAGTATCGAGCCGGCGACGAGGCACCACCCGCGGGTGAACCGGATGAGAACGGCCAGAGCTGGCTGGTGCTGGTCAGCCCAGATGGCGAGCGCCGGCTCGCCTTCCAGCACAGCGACTCGCTTCCGGAACCAACCTGGCCCAAGGGCCCGCACCCGCAGATGCTGCACCTGGACCTGCAGCTGCCGGACGCCGGCGCCTTGAACCGTCAGCACACCCGGGTATTGAACCTGGGGGCCCGGCTGCTGATGGATCGCTTCGACGATCCGGAAGAACACGTTCGGGTGTACGCCGACCTGGCCGGCCATCCGTTCTGCCTGTTCGCCTATCGTCAGCCGTCCGAGTAGCACCGGGATTTACTTGCAGCGCAGTCCATCTGCGGGCACCGCGCCCGTCAGCAAATAATTGTCCACCGCGTCGTCCACACACTCGGACCCCTTGTGGTAGGCCGTGTGCACCGACCCCTCCCAGGTCACCAGATGCCCGGACGACAGCTGGGACGCCAGACCCTGAGCCCACTCGTACGGCGTGGCTGGATCATCGATCGTGCCTAGCACCACAATCGGCGCCGCCCCAGCCGCAGTCAGCTTCTGCCGGGGCACGACCTGCTTGTACGGCCACCCGGCGCACGAAATGCCGCTCCAGGCAATGGCTCCCCCCAGCGGCGGGAACTTGGCCTGCACCGCGGCGGCATCAGCTGCGATCTGCGACGGCGTCCGGGTCTCCCCCAGGTCCAGGCAGAAGATCGCTGGATTGGCCGAATTAACCTGTCCGTAATGACCTTTCGAGTCGCGCTGGAGATAAAGGTCGGCCAGGGCCAGCAGTTCGGAACCATCTCCTGAGAGCGCCTGGGACAGGCCGATCGTCAGTGCCGGCCAGAGCTGAGTCGCGTACAGACCTTGCGCGATGCCGGTCGTCATCAGGCTCTGGGTCAGTGGACGGGCCCGGTCCTTGGTCCGCAGCGGAGCAGCATCAGCACGTTGCAGCAGGGTGCCGATCTGGGCCAAGCCCTGTTCGGCCGTCCCCTTCAGTGGGCAGTCATCCTGCGACTGACAGTCCCGCACAAAGGCTTTCAGCGTCCGGGCGAACCCCTCGGACTGCCCGTCCACATACTGCTGAGTGCTCAGCGTCGGGTCGACCGCGCCGTCCAGCGTCATCCGGCCCACCCGCCACGGGAACAGCTGCGCGTACCAGGCGCCCATGTAGGTCCCGTACGAGGCGCCGAAGAACGAGAGCCGGCTGTCGCCCAGCACCTGACGAATAACATCCAGATCCTTGACGGTGCTGACCGTGTCCACGTGCGCCAGCAGCGCCCCGGTGTTGCGCTGGCAGGCCTGGCCGAACGCGCGCTGCTCATCGACCGCGGTGGTCAGCTCGGCCGGAGTGTCCGGCGTGCCGTCCTCCGCCAGGTAGGCACCCAGCTGCGCATCGGGCAGGCACTTGACCGGCGCCGACTCACCCACCCCGCGCGGGTCGAAACCGACGATGTCGTAGACCTTCAGCAGCGACGGGCTGAACACCTGATCAGCCGCCTGGGCGTACTCCAGCCCCGAAGCCCCCGGCCCGCCCGGATTCACCACCAGCGACCCGATCCGATCACCGGAGGCCGGCCGCCGGTTGACCGCGACCTGAATCTCCGCTCCATCTGGCGCAGCCCAATCCAGCGGAACCCGGATCCTGGTGCACTGGAATCGTTTTCCGCACGAACTCCAATCCACCCGCTGGCCGTAGAACCGGGCGAACTGCGACTGGGTGGCCGGATCCGCGACCCCGGATGGGGCCGCCGACGCGGAGGCCACCGCCGTCGCCTTGACCGCCGGCTCCTCCTTGGCGTCCGGGAACGAGCAGGCGGCCAGCAGGCCGATGGCAGCACCGGTCGCGATCAGGGACAGGACGGCACTGCGCGGCATGTCCAGCAAGCTACCGGACCCGGCTGAGCCACCCCGACCGGCCGGCCCGGACGGCAGCTTAAGCCCGCAGCTGGACCATCAGCGCCTCGATCGCCAGGAGCGGTGACACGTTGGCCTCGATCCGCTCCCGGGCCATCCCAATCGCCTCCATCCGGCGCACCGTCTGGGCCGGCGTCCGGACGCGGGCCTCGGCCGCCACATCGTCGGCCAGTTCGGCGTTCACCAGCGACACCGCCGGGGCATCATCCGCCGACAGCTGGATCACCAGGACGTCGCGATAGAGCGACAGCAGGTCGATCAGGGCTCGATCGAGGACGTCGGTGAGCGCCCGCCGCGACCGGCGCTTCTGGTTCTCCTCGAGCTGGCGAACCTGGGCCCGGATCGGAGCCGGCAACGTCGCCAGTCCCTCCGCTCCCAGCGAATGCAACAGCGCGGCCTTCTCCCGGGCATCACGCTGTGCGGTAGACGACTTCGCCTCTTCGGTAGCCACATCGACCAGCTGGCCCGCAGCCGCCACCGCCGCGCCCGAACTTCGCAGCTGCTGCGGCAGTTTCAGTACCTCACGGCGGCGAATCCGGGCTCCCTCGTCCAGCGCCAGCCGCCGGGCCAGGCCGATGTGGCTCTGCGCCGACCGGGCGGCGAACGAGGCCACCCCGGGATCGGCGCCGTCCCGACGCACCAGCAGTTTGGCCACCTCCTCGACCGGCGGGATCCGCAGGCCGATCCGGCGGCAGCGCGACCGGATCGTGGTCAGAACGTCGTCAGCGCTGGGCGCGCAGAGCAGCCAGACCGTCCGCGGCGGCGGCTCCTCGACCGCCTTCAGCAGCACATTGCCGGACGAGTCGTTCAACCGGTCAGCGTCCTCGATCACGATCACCCGCCAGCGCCCGCCGGACGGGCTGCGCTGGGCCAGGCTGACCAGCGGGCGGACGTCGTCCACCCGAAGCTGGATGTGCTCGGTGGCGACCAGGGTGACGTCGGCATGGGTCCCGGCCAGCGCGGTCGTGCACTGATGGCAGTGCCCGCAGCCACCGTTCGGGCACTGCAGCGCGGCTGCGAACGCCCGGGCCGCATTCGACCGGCCCGATCCTGGCGGTCCGGTGATCAGCCAGGCATGGGTCATTCCCGAGCCGGACCCAGGCTGCTCATCACCGTCCAGGATGGCCTGGGCCGACGCCACCGCTCCCCGCAACACCTGGGTCGCGGCCTGCTGTCCAGCGACGTCGTCCCAGACCGTCACGGCCGGCTCTTATGCCGTCCGGGCCGCGAGCTGAATCGCTCGCGCAACCGGGCAGCGAGTCCGGGCTGGGTGTCGTCCTCGTCCCGGTCGCCGGCGTCGTCCTGCGCCGAACGCACCGCAGCCGCCACTGTCCGCTCGGTGACCGGAGAGCTGATCACCGGGCTGGCGTCAAGCGCAGTCGAACCGGCCGAGCCGGGACCGCGAACGGGGGCAACCGGCGCCCGCAACGGGATCGTGGTGCTGGACGACGGCGCCGGAGAGGCAATGGCGGCTCGGGCCACCGCGTCCGCGGCCCGGCCGATCG
>CALMAR010000024.1 GCA_937859855.1 uncultured Kineosporia sp. | reverse complement strand
ACCCTGCTGCTCGCCGAGCCGCAGGGTGGTTCGGCCGCTCCTGGGCCGGCGGGGTGGGACCCTTGCCCTGCAATGACTTTCGCTTCTGGCCGCCGGTGCCCGCAGTAGCACCCTTCTTGGAGCCCTCACGGCGGGTGGCGCCGCGGCGCTGAGAGTTTCCGGCCACGCTCAGCCTTCCTGCTTGGGCTCGGTCAGGCTCCAGCGCACGCCGTCCGGCGTGTCCTCGATCGCCACACCGGCTGCGGCCAGCTTGTCCCGGATGCCGTCGGCAGTGGCGAAATCGCGCTCCGCCCGGGCCTTCTCGCGCAAGTCGAGTTCGGAGCGGATCAGCGTGCTGAGTGTGCTACCAGCGGTGTCCGGCTGAGCCGAGGCGCCCCAGATCGGATCGAAGGGATCCAGGCCGAGCGCGTCGGCCATCGACCGGACCTCGGTCAGCAGCTGCCCCAGCCGGCCGAGGTCGCCGCCGGCCAGCGCCTTGTTGCCGTCCCGGACCGTCTCGTGCAGGATCGCGATCGCGGCCGGAGTGCTCAAGTCGTCATTCATCGCTGCCGCAAAGGCTTGGGGCACAACTCCTTCCGGCTGCTGGGAGGACAAGCCCAGGCGCTGAGCCGCCCGGGTGACAAAACCCTCGATCCGCTGGTAGGCCATGCTCGCCTCGATCAGCGAGTCGTCGCTGATCTCGATATTGGACCGGTAGTGCGGTACGGCCAGCAGGTATCGGAGCTCGACCGGGCGGACCCGCTGGAACAACGCCTCGATCGTCATGGTGTTGCCGATCGACTTGCTCATCTTCTCCCCGGCCTGCACCACCCAGGCGTTGTGCATCCAGTACCGGGCGAATGCGTCACCGGCCGCCCGAGACTGAGCCAGCTCGTTCTCGTGGTGCGGAAAGCGCAGATCGATCCCGCCGCCATGAATGTCGAACTCCGGCCCCAGGTACCGGGTGGCCATCGCCGAGCACTCCAGGTGCCAGCCCGGGCGGCCCAGGCCCCACGGCGTCGGCCAGCTGGCCGTGGCCGGCTCGTTCGGCTTGCGGCTCTTCCAGAGGGCGAAGTCACGCGGATCCCGCTTGGCTGCTCCAGGAGAGTCCGCCGCCGGTTGCATGTCGTCCAGTGCCTGATGGGTGAGCTGGCCGTACCCGGCGTACGAGCGGACATCGAAGTAGACGCCCGAGCCGTCATCGGCGAGGTAGGCATGACCGCGTTCGAACAGCCGGTCCATCAGCTCGATCATGTCGATCACGTGCCCGGTGGCCCGCGGCTGGATGGTGGGCGGCAGCACGTTCAGCGCCGCGTAGGCGGCGTCGAACTCGCGTTCGTACAGGTAGGCGTGCGCCCACCAGGACCGTCCCGCTTCGGCCGACTTGGTCAGCGTCTTGTCGTCGATGTCGGTGACGTTCCGGACGTAGCTGACCTGGTAGCCAGTCACCATCAGCCAGCGGCGGAGCACGTCGAACGACACCTGGGCCCGGACGTGGCCGACGTGCGGAGAACTCTGCGGGGTCGGGCCGCACACGTATATCCCCGCCTGCCCGGGAACCAGGGGAACGAAGTCCCGCACCTGGCGGACAGCGGAGTCGTACAAGCGGAGAGCCACTCCTCGATCGTAGTGGTGGGCCGCATCCCGTTTTTTCGCCCTGATCTCTGCGCTGGCCCGCGCCAGCTGACACGGTTGACACGGTTGACACGGTCCGGCCGCCCTGGCGTCAGCTCCGGCGTGCGAACGGGGAGGACCAAAAGTCCGATTCCTGGTTCTGGGGGGCCTATCCGGCTTCCTGGTCCTCCCCGCCGGTACGAACCGGCGCGATCAGACCGGCGCGATCAGCGCGGTGGCGATGGCAGCAACGCCCTCGCCGCGGCCGGTCAGGCCGAGCCCGTCGGTGGTGGTGGCGCTGATCGTCACCGGAGCGCCCACGGCATCCGACAGCGCCTGCTCGGCCTCGGAGCGGCGTGGTCCCAGCCGGGGCCGGTTGCCGATCACCTGCACGGCGATATTGCCGATCCGCCAGCCCCCGGCCCGGACCAGCCGGGCGGTTTCAGCCAGCAGGGCCGCTCCCCGGGCCTCCTTCCACTCCGGCCGGGCGGTGCCGAACACCGATCCCAGGTCCCCCAGGCCGGCCGCGGACAGCAGCGCATCACAGGCGGCATGCGCGGCTACGTCGCCGTCCGAATGACCCGTCAGCCCCGGCTCACCCGGCCACTCCAGCCCGGCCAGCCACATCACCCGGCCCGGGCCGGAGCTGGTGGCGTGCACATCGGTCCCGATCCCGGTACGCGGCAGCCCGTCCATGACCCGCGATCCTAGGATCCAGGTCATGCCCGAGCCTTCAGATCCGGCGATACGCGCCGCTTTCGTGGTGCTCGCGGCGGGCAGCGGAACCCGGGCCGGTGCGGGCGGCAACAAGGTCTACCGGCCCCTGGCCGGTCAGCCGGTGATCAGCTGGTCGCTGGAATGGGCCGCTCCGGTTCCGCAGGTGCAGCGGTTCGTGCTGGTGATCGGGCCCGGGGACGAGGCCGCCGCCGATCGGGCGATGGCCGCGCTGGGCCAGGAGGCCGAGGTGGTCCACGGAGCCGAGACCCGGCATGGGTCGGAGCAGGCTGCGCTGAACCACCTCCGTCCGGCGATCGGCGCCGGCCAGATTGACGTGGTGGTGATCCACGACGGCGCCCGCCCGCTGGCCGGGGCAGCTCTGCTGCGCGAAGTGATCCTGCAGGCGGCTGAGCACGGCGGCGCCGTCCCGACCATCCCGGAGCAGCACGCCTGGCCGGTCGCTCCC
>CALMAR010000023.1 GCA_937859855.1 uncultured Kineosporia sp. | reverse complement strand
ACGGGGGTGGCGGGAGGACGACCGAGCGGTCCAGCTGCGAGCGGGCCGGCAGGAGCGGAGCCGGCCAATGGACCGCCTCCGGCACGGCATCCAGGCCCTCCGGCTGCATCGGCACCAGGCCGGTGTCCGGCCCGGTCCGGCTGACTGCCCGGGCAGCCCGGACCAGAGGGACGGCCAGCACCGGGATCTGCGCGTACAGCACCGATACCCACGCCAGGCACAGACCGGTCAGGCCGTGGGAGATCGCGCCAGCGATCGCGCCCCCCAGTTCGGCGGCGGTGAAGGCGGCCAGCACGGCGGTGGCCTGACCGGTGCGTCCCTGGACCCGGCGCAGCGCGACGAAGTGATCCTTGATCACGAACGGCAGCCCGGCCAGCACCAGCAGCCGGAGGATCACGGCGCCCTGCGCGGCGTACACCGATCCGAACAGATGCAGGATCGCTGGAGCGACCGGGAACAGTGCCACATTGGCCAGCAGGCTGACCCCGAGCCCGAACGGAATGGTGAGACTCATCCGCTCGACCACATGCCGCTGATTCCCCTCAGCGGCGGCGAAGAGCGCGACCGACACCGCGTAGGGCAACGCGAAGACGAATCCGGTGATCTGCAGGGCACCGGTGAAGATGCCGTTGTCCCGCGGGGAGAGCGCCACCGTCACCACCACCGGCAGCAGCAGGAGCGGGATCATCAGGGTGATGTTCAGGGCATGATGCCCCAGCGCCGCCCGGACCAGCCCGCGCATCACCGAAAGATCGACTCGCCGCCCGGGCTGACCCTCGGCGTCCCGGGAACGGCTGCGCCATGCGACCAGCGGCAGTGAGACCAGGCTGCCGATCGTCCAGGCCGTGAAGACGATCATGCCGCCGTGCCCCCCGGCAGCGGAAAGACCCGCCAGCGCAGCTAGTTTGACCGCGCTGGCCAGAACGTTGCGTTCGAGTTGCAGAGTGCCGTTGCCGACCGTGAGCACGGCCTGATCGAGCACAATGGTCACCGCCATCAGGGCAGTGCCGGCCGCGAACAGCAGAGCGTGCGCCGGGTCGCCGGCGATGGAACGCAGGTTCGCCGCGTGGAGGAGGTGGATGGCGGCCACCGGCACCAGCAAGCAGATGATCATGGTTACGACGGCGGCCAGCAGAAGAGCGGTCTGCACCAGGACCCGGCGCTGGCCCGGCGCAGTCAATGGCAGCCGGGCGATCAGCAGGGTACCGAGCCCGGCCGTGCCAGCCGTTCCCAGCAGGGTCATCAGCGATACCGCGACGCCTGCCACCCCGACCGCTTCCACGGTGAACTGCCGCGCCGCCAGCCCCCAGAAGGCCAGGCCGAGGATGCTGGTGGCGGCCTGCGTCCCGACCAGGGACGTACTGATGCCGATCAATCGCCGGAGGTCCGAGGGACGCTTGGTGTCCGGCTCGTCCAGGACCGCGGTCATCCGCGCTCCCCCATGCTGCTCCAACCCTCGTGATGCCCCGCCGCTGGCCGTCGATACTTTCTGTCAGATGCTATGCCAGATGCGTAATCAGCGGGGCCGGATCGCGCAATGCCCCGGCCGGTCACCAGCGAGGCATCCCGAGGGTTGGACCGGGCGGCGGCGAGAGCGTCCGCGAAAGGCCGTGAAAGGCCGTGAAAGGCCGTGAAAGGATTTCACCGTGGACGTGGACGGCATCTCGGCCCTGCTCACCCCCGATGGCTGGGCCCTGCTGGAGTCGCTGCCCGAATACGACGAGTCCGCGACGATGGCGCTGGCCGAGCGGCTGCGGGCCGGGGGTACGGAGTCATCACTGGTCTCGGCCGCGCTGACCCAGTCCCGGCTGCGCGCGGCGGCCCGGGCCAAGTTCGGGCCGTTCGCGATGAGCATGTTGTTCACTGCGCCCGGGCTGGAGCAGGCCACCCGGCTGCCGGTGGCCGCCCGGCACGCCCAGCGGTTCGTCAGCGCGGGGATCGGGCGGGTCGCCGATCTCGGCTGCGGGATCGGCTCGGACTCGATGGCACTGGCCACCCTGGACCGCGAGGTCGAGCGGGATGAGGTCACCGCCGCAGTGGCCACCGTGAACCTGCGGCACTGGCCGGAGGCGGTGGTCCGCCACACCGACGCGATGACCGTCTCCCTGACCGGTTTCGGCGGGGCCTGGCTGGATCCGTCCCGGCGCACCTCGACCGGAACGCGCCTGCTCGACCCCCGGGCCGGTTCACCGCCGTTCTCCTTCGTCCGCGAGCTGGCGGGCGGGATGGCGGGGGTGGGAATGAAGACCGCGCCGGGCATCCCGCACTCCCTGGTGCCGGACGACGCCGAGGCTCAGTGGGTATCGGTGGACGGCGACGTGGTCGAGGCCGCGCTGTGGTTCGGCCGGTTGCGCCGGCCCGGCATCGGCCGCAGCGCGCTGGTGCTGGACGGCTCCGGTGGTGGCGCCGAGGTGACCGACGAGGATCTGGTGGACGCCGTCCCCGGTCCGGTCGGTGCTTTTCTCTACGAGCCGGACGGGGCGGTGATCCGGGCCGGGCTGGTGGCTCAGGTGGCTGTTGCCGTCCAGGGCCGGTTACTGGACCGGAGCATCGCCTACCTGACGTCGGACCGGCGGGCGGCCACGCCACTGGCTCGCTGCTACGCGGTCGAGGACGTGTTCCCGTTCCAGCTGAAGGCTCTGCGGACCTGGCTGCGCGATCGCGGAGTCGGCCGGTTGACGATCAAGAAGCGCGGAACGGCGGTGGAGCCGCAGGCGCTGCGCAAGCAGTTACGGCTATCCGGTGATCATGAGGGCACCATCGTGCTGACCCGGGTGGCTGGCCGCCAGTCCGTGCTCGTCGTCCGCCCGCTGACCTGACCAGCGCACTGGTCCATGATCGGCGGGTCGATCAGGTGCTGGCCCGGATGATCTCCCGCTGCAGGGCCAGCGGATCGGCCACGGTCAAGGTGGCGTTCGGGTTCTTCGGTCCGTAGCCGGCCGGCGCCGTGGCCGCCAGCGGCTCGGTGAAGCTGACCTGCAGCCCGGAGCGGGTGGTGGTGCCGTAGGTCACGCCGTGATCGGACAGCGAGTAACGCACGCCGAAGACCCGGTACCAGCGGTAAGGCCCGGTCACCTGCGTATCGGCGATGTTGGCCAGCGGCGTGCTGAACGACCATGGCCCGAATTTGGCCGTCAGCTCACCGTCAGCGACATCCACATACGACGTCCCGGGCAGGATCCCGAGCGGGGCCAGCGAGGCGGCCATCGGGTATTCGAACGCGAATTCGAAGCGCATGCACCAAGTCTTGCCTGCCCTGCGCCATGCTGACACCCGAAACGCCCGCCGTCTCCGGAGGAAACCATGACCAACCACATCTACCGGATCACCGAGATCGTCGGCACTTCGCCAGAGGGCACGGACGACGCGATCCGCAACGCCATCGCCCGGGCCGCGCAGACCCTGACCGGCCTGGACTGGTTCGAAGTGGTGGAGACCCGCGGCCATCTGGAGAACGGCAGCATCGACGGCGGGTTCCTCGCCGACCCGGCGTGGGCCGCC
>CALMAR010000022.1:2832-9896 GCA_937859855.1 uncultured Kineosporia sp. | reverse complement strand
GTCCTCGGCAAGCGCGGCAACCGCGTCTTCATCGGCGGCGCCGACCCGACCGACCAGGAGGCCGTCGAGCGCATCAAGTTCGCCACCCAGCTCTCGCCCGAGTGGGTCATCGTCGAGCACGACAAGCTCGCCAAGATGCTCGAGCGCTCCCACGGCGACGGCGGCGGGGTCCTACCCCGTCAAGGTGACCAGCAACGCGAAAGCCGAACAATGGCAGGTCGTCGCGCCGGGCACCGGCATCGTCGGCCGCCTGCTGGCCATCACCCGCGGTTCCAGCACGGTCAGCTACACGGCTGAAACCGGCGAGGACGCCGCCGCGGTCGCAGCCAAGCTCAACACCAAGCTGGCCCAGGCCGGCATGGGGGTTGCCGCGGCGGCGGACAGCGGCGGAAACGTCATCTTCACCGCCTCGAACCCGGGCACCGCAGGGGCATTCACCGCAACGATCGACGGTGGGGGCACGGCGACCAAGACCCGCGCCGGAGCCAACATCGCCGGCACCGTCGACGGCGTCACCGCCACCGGCATCGGCAACATTCTCAGTGTCCCGGTGAGCTCGGCCAGCAAGGCAGCCGGTCTGTCCCTCGCGGTGAACGCCAGTGATGCCGATATCGCCTCCAGCAGCGGCAATATCGGCACAGTCAATTACACGCCCGGACTGGCCCAGAAGCTCGACAAGCTGTTCTCGGACATGAGCGACTCGGCCACCGGGCAGCTGGTCACGGCGCAGGCTCAGGCCAGCTCTCAGATCTCCAGCCTGCAAGACGCGATCGATGGCTGGACGACCCGGCTGGACGCGTATCGGTCCATGCTCAACACCAAGTTCACGGCCATGGAAAGCGCACTGTCCAGCCTGAAGTCGCAGTCCACGGCGTTGTCGTCGTACTTCGGCAGCTCGTCGTCGTCGAGCAGTTCGAGCTCCAGCTGACCCAAGGGCATCATCCGCGCTCCAAGCACAGCAGTTGAGAAGGAGAGACGATGGCTTACGGAACCGCTGGGCTCGCCTACGCGAGCGTCACCGCGGAGACCGCGTCGCCGCAGCGCCTGCTCACCATGCTGTACGACCGGCTGATCCTGGATCTCACCCTCGCCGAAGCCGCCATGCGCACCGCTGACTTCGAGACAACCGGGCGTCGTCTGCAGCATGCGCAGGAAATCCTGCTCGAGCTGTGGGCCAGCCTGGACGAGAAGGTCTGGCCGGAGGGCGCGCCGTTGCGGGCGGTCTACCTCTGGCTGGTGCGGGAGCTGATGGCCTGCCGGATGCCGCCACAGCCCGAGCGGCTGGTGGCCTGCCGTGAGCTGCTGGAGCCGCTGCGGGATGCCTGGAAGCAGGCCCTGGAGCTACTGCCATCCCCTGATGAACCGCACCCGAGCATGCACGGAGCGACCTGACATGTCTGAATCACATTCCGATCTGCCCGAAATCGTTCCTGACGGCGAAGAAACCGGCGATCTGCTGGAGTGGACCCAGTACTTCGATGAGCTCGACCAGGCCATGCACGAGTTCGAGGTCGGGCTGGCCCAGCAGGATGTCGAACCGCTCCGGGTGGTCCAGACACCGCACGGCAGGCCGCCGCTGATATTGCGGACCCGGTGGGCACAGGCCTATCAGCGGATCAGCGAGCTGGAGTTCCGGGCGCGTTCGATGCGGGAGGAACTGCGCGCCGAGTTCTCCCGGGTCTCCAGCGGCGGACGCCGGTTCGGCCAGCCGAGCCCCGGCGCCGGGTACGGCTCCCTCGACGTCTCCGGCTGACCGCTGCCTGCGCCGCTCTTCAGTTCCGCGCTGCGCCGCTCTTCCGCTCCTCCCCCGTGATCACCACTTCAGCCCGCTCCTGTGCGGTCTTTCCCGCACTTTGGCGGGCTGAACTGGCGATCTCGAAGTGGCGTGGCCCGGCTGGGCTAAGGGCCTGCTCCGAACGGCTGAAACGGACGTTGCGGACGGGTGGCCCTCCTCAAGCGCCTGCTGGACAGGTCGATTTACACAGTGAGCAAGGACAGCTCAGCAGCGCCATGGAATGGCGATCTGGTCTGAAGGACAACACCTCGAGTTTCGACGTGTTAGCCATCTGAGGGGCAGCTCTCCATGCTCGATGACGTCACCATCTCCGCGCTGCAGGCCGCCATGCACGGGCTCTCGGCCCGGCAGTCGGCGATCAGCCAGGACATCTCCAACGTCAACACGCCCTACTACCGGGCCCGCAACGTCACCTTCGAGGGCGACCTGCGGCAGGCCCTGGCCAACGGCGACAGCCCGCTGAACGTGCAGCCGGTCACCACGTACAGCCAGGCCGACGGCGGCCTCAACGGCAACAACGTCGACCTCGACGCCGAGACCGTGGCCAGCGTGCAGACCGAGCTGAGCTTCGAACTGGCGCTACGGGCGACCAGTGACCGGTTCAACCTGATCAACACCGCGATCAAGGGATCCTGATCATGTTCCAGGCGATCAACATCACCGGCTCCGGCATGGAGGTCCACAAGCTGTGGATGGACGCCATCTCGGACAACATCGCGAACATCAACACCACCACGTCGACCAACGAAAAAGCTTTTCAGGCGCGGTATGTGGTGGCTCAGTCGGTGGAGGACGGCGGTGTCGGCGCGGGCGTGACCACCGCGGGGGTCAAGCTCGGTTCGGCTGAGGGGCGGCTGGTCTACGACCCGCAGAACCCGCTGGCCGACGGGCAGGGTTATGTCCGCCAGCCGGACATCGACCTGGGTGAGCAGATGAGCACGATGATCATGGCTCAACGCGGCTACCAGGCCAACGTGGCCAACTTCGACCGGGTCCGGTCGGTCTATCAGGCCGCTATCCAGATGGGTAAGTGAGATGAGCGTTCCCTCGATCGGCGCGCTCGGCACCGGGGGCGTCGACCTCTCCCAGCTGGCCAGCCTGTACCGGCAGCAGGTCACCGCCGGAACCGGCGCCGGGGCCGCCAGCACCGACAGCATCGGGTCCGCCCTGGGCACCGGCGCCGCCGCCAGTGCCACCGGAACCCGGGGGGCCGAGTTCGGAAATCTGGTTTCCAACAGCTTGTCTCAGCTGGAATCGCTGGACAAGACGGCGTCGACCAAGGCGGTCCAGGCCGCCACCGGCGATCTCACCGATATCCAGGACTACGTGATCGCCGCCACCCAGGCCCAGACCGCGACCGAACTGACCACCACGATCCGGAACAAGGCGCTGGATGCGTTCAACGAGATCATGAGGATGTCGCTGTGACCGCGCGCGCGGCTGAAGGCCGCTGGCCGGGCGCCCTATGAGCCGGATCAATGGTGTCCTCGATCGGGCCCGGGGGTTCATGTCCGGATTCACCTCCGGGCAGCGCAGCGTCGTGATCGTGGTCGGGCTGGCCCTGGTCCTGGGTGCCGTCGCGCTGAGCCGGTGGATCGCCCAGCCCACCTGGACCCCGTTGTACGGCAACCTGTCTGGTACCGATGCCAGTGCGGTGGTCGAGCAGCTGACCGCGGACGGCGTCAAGTACAAGCTCACCGGCGGCGGCGGGACCGTGCTGGTCCCAGCCGACCAGGTCTACAACCTGCGGGTCGAGCTGTCCGGAAAAGGCTTGACTCCCGGGGATTCTGAGGGTGGCTGGCAACTGCTGGACAAGCAGGGCATCACCGCGACCGACTTCCAGCAGAACGTGGCCTACCGGCGGGCCCTGGAGGGCGAACTGGCTAAGACCCTGGAGGCCATGGACGGCGTCAACACCGCCGTAGTACATCTCGCCATTCCCGAAAAGGACGTTTTCTCAACCGAAGCCGAGAAGACCACGGCGTCGGTGCTGCTGTCGCTGGCCCCGGGCACCGAACTGACCGGTGACCAGATCTCGGCGATCACCCACCTGGTCGGCGGCAGCGTCGAAGGCCTGGACCCGGCTCAGGTGACCGTGACTGATCAGACCGGCAAGCTGCTGTCCGGGGCGGGAGCGATAAATTCGTCGTCCGGGGCGGCGGATGAGCAGACCGCCTCGTACGAGGACCGGATGGACCAGGCCGTGCAGCGGATTCTGGATCAGATCGTCGGTCCGGGCCACAGCGTGGTGCGGGTGAATGCCCAGCTGGACTTCAACAGCACCGAGAGCACCAGCGAGACCTACGCGCAGGCCACCCCCACCCCGCCACCGCTGTCCGAGGCCAGCGTGCAGGAGCAGTACGGCGGCGGCTCCGGTAATGCCAGCGGCGGGACGCTCGGCCAGATCATCCCGACCCCAGCGGTCTCGGCGCCGTCCGGCAGTGGCAGCTACACCCGCACTCAGGACACGAAGAACAACGCCCTCGACAAGACGGTCTCCAAGACGGTCAACGCACCGGGCCAGGTGAAGCGGATGACGGTGGCGGTGGTGCTGGACGCCAAGACGGCGGGCACCGTGGACACCACCCGGGTGCAGGCGCTGGTGGCCAACGCGGTCGGGCTCGACTCGACCCGGGGAGACACCGTCCAGGTGGACGCCCTGCCGTTCGACGGGACCGCCGCGGCGGCGGCCAAGGCTCAGATCGCCCAGGCCGACAAGGCGGCCAAGACCAGCCAGTACCTGGAACTGGCCAAGAAGGCCGGGCTCGGGCTGCTGGTGCTGATCGTGCTGATCATGTTGATGCGCGGCCGGAAGCGGGACAACGGCGCGATGATCGAGGCCACGGCCAGCGATCTGCCCGGCGGGATGCTGATTCCGCCCGCCCCGATGGCCCTGGAATCCGGTCAGCAGCTTGCCATTACGCAGGCAGCGGCGGGCCAGGAGCAGATGCGCGATGAGGTCGCCGCCCTGGTCGACAGCCAGCCGGACGACGTCGCCCAGATGCTTCAGGGCTGGCTGGCGGAGCAGAAGTAGCCGATGACCGTAGCGACCACAACCCCGGCCGCCACCGCCGCGGGCCTGCGCCGGGCGGCCATCTTCCTGGTCCAGGTGGGACATCAGCGGGCGGCCGAGATCCTGTCCCGGCTGCCGGAGCGGATGGTCGAGGACATCGCGTCGGAGATCGTGCAGCTGCGCGATGTGGATTCGAACGAGACCGACTCGGTGCTGTCCTCAGCTCACAAGGAGTTGAAGACCGTTTCTCGGATGGCCAGAGGCGGTTTCGACATGGCCCGGCAGATGCTGTCGGGCAGCCTTGGGTCCGATCGGGCCAGCGAGATCATGGAGCGGCTGGGCGCGAGCATGGTCGAGATGCCGTTCGAGGGCATCCGCCGGGCCGACGCCCGCCAGCTGCTGTCGTTCCTCGGTGACGAGCATCCGCAGACCATTGCGCTGGTGCTGGCCCATCTCGCACCTCAGCAGTCCGCCCTGGTGCTGTCCGGCCTGCCGCCCGAGCAACAGGCCACCGTGGCCTACCGGATCGCTTCGATGGAACCGGCCAGCCCGGAGGTGATCCGGCTGGTGGAACGGGAACTTGAGCGCCGGATGACCACGGTGCTCGACCGGCAGGAGATGTCCAGCGTCGGCGGCGTCGCCCCCCTGGTGGCGATCATCAACCGGGCCGACCGGTCGACCGAGCGGATGATCCTGGAGGGCCTGGAGACGGTCAGCTCCGATCTGGCCGAGACCGTCCGGGCCCAGATGTTCATCTTCGAGGACATCATGAGCCTGGATGACAAGGCCATCCAGCTGGTCCTGCGCAACGTCGAAAGTGCCGATCTAGCACTGGCTTTGAAGGGTGTGTCGCCTTCAGTGAAGGAGAAGATCAGCCGTAACCTGTCCACCCGCGCGGCCGAGAACCTGGCCGAGGAGATCGAGTTGCTGGGCGCCGTCCGGCTCAGCCAGGTGGAGGAATCACAGGCCAAGATCGTGCAGGAGATCCGCGCCCTGGAACAGTCCGGGCAGATTATGATCGCTCGCGGCTCGGATGAGGCGATGGTCGAATGAGCGCCCCCCGCACCGCATCTGGCCCCCTCCCGGCCGGATTGATGCCGGTGCAGTCGCTGGCCGGCGGCCCGGTGATCGACGCCTCGGCGGCCAAGGCGACGGTGCGCCCGGCCCGGCTCGATCGGCCACTCCAGCAAGGCATTCTGGACCCGGGCTACAGCGACCCGCATCTGGAACAGGTCATCCGGGACGCCGCCGAGCAGGCCCGGGAAGCCGCCCGGGCGCAGGGCTATGCCGCTGGCTGGACCCAGGGCCGGCAGGCCGCCGCCGCAGAGGCCAAGCTACAGGCGGCCGCCGGAGCTGAGCAGATCGAGCAGGATCGGCAGGCCGCCACCGTTCAGATCCGGCAGCTGCTGAACAGTCTGGCCGAGGCGGCGATCAGTACCTCTCAGCGTTCGGAGTCCGAGTGGTCCGAGGTGGCCGACGTGCTCGGGGAGGGCGCGCTGCACCTGGCTCAGGCCATTCTGGCCCGTGAACTGCACTCCGTCAGTGATGCGCTGATGCTGAATGTCCGGGCCGCGCTGCAACAACTGGCCGATCCCGGGCAGGCGGTGGTGCATCTGCACCCGCAGGACACGGCCTTGATCAAGGACGTACCCGAAGGCGTGCGGATCGTGCCCGATCCGGCGGTGCCGGTGGGCAGCGTGGTCGCGCTCACCCCGGCGCAGCGGCTGCGAATGGACCTGCCCGAGGCCCTGGCTCACGCGCAGGAGGTGCTGCGTTCGTGAGAAGCGCGCTGGCATCTCAGTTGCAGCACCGGCTGGCGGCTGCGGCCAAGGCCGCCCGGCCCCGGATCGAGGGCCGGGGCGGGGAGGTGGTGGGGCGCGGCATCGGGGTGCGCGGGCTGAGTGCCGCGGTTGGTGAACTGGTCACGGTCAGCACGGCCGCCGGACTGCTCCCAGCTCAGGTGATCTCGGTCAACGCGAGCGGTGTCACCTGCATGCCGCTGGGTACCACAGCTGGAGTGGCGACCGGTGACCCGGTCACCGCCAGCGGAGATGTGCTGCGCGTTCCGGCGGGCGAAGGCCTGCTCGGCCGGGTGATCGACCCGCTCGGGCGCCCGATCGACGGGGGCGCACGGCTGACGCAGGTCGAGACCGTTCCGGTGGACGCGTCCGCGCCGAACCCGTTGCACCGGCGCCGGGTCGAGCATGCACTGCCGACCGGCGTGCGAGCCCTGGACACATTGATCCCGGTCGGGGC
>CALMAR010000022.1:0-2822 GCA_937859855.1 uncultured Kineosporia sp. | reverse complement strand
GATCAACGGCCTGCTCACGATCGGCCAGGGACAGCGGGTGGGGATCATGGCCGGATCCGGGGTGGGAAAGTCAACTCTGCTCGGAATGGCGGTCCGCGGCACCGCGGCACCGATCCGGGTTGTCGCGCTGGTCGGCGAACGTGGCCGCGAGGTTCGCGAGTTCATCGAGGACACCCTTGACCCGCAGTCCCTTTCGCGCACCGTGCTGGTGATCGCCACCGCCGATGATCCACCGCTGCTGCGGGTCACTGCGGCGTTCACCGCGACCAGGATCGCGGAATACTTCCGGGACGCCGGGAACGACGTGCTGCTGGTGGTCGACTCGGTCACCCGCACCGCGATGGCGCAGCGAGAGGTCGCGCTGGCCGCCGGTGAGCCCCCGGCCACCCGGGGCTATCCGGCCAGCGTGTTCGCCATGCTGCCCCGGCTACTGGAGCGGTCCGGGCCGGGTGCGAACGGGAGCATCACCGCCCTGTACACGGTGCTGGTCGAGGGGGACGACCTGCAGGACCCGATCGGTGACACGGTCCGGGGCATCCTGGACGGGCATGTCGTCCTGGACCGGAAACTGGCTACGGCAGGACACTTTCCGAGTATCGACGTGCTTGAGTCGGTGTCCCGGGTGGAGCGGGCGGTGCTCGAGCCCCGGCAGCTCGAACTCGCGCACACGCTCCGCCGCCTGCTGGCCGCCTGGCGGGACGCTCGCGAGCTGATCGAAGTGGGCGCCTACTCCGCCGGTAGTGATCCGGTCGTGGACGTGGCCATCCATCTGCGGCCAGGCATCGACGCGTTCCTGCGGCAGGCGCCCGACCAGGTGCTGCCGGTCGAGCAGTCCTGGGCCGAACTCGGGCAACTGCTGGGGGTGCGCTGATGGCTCGATTCCGGCTGGCCACCCTGGAGCGGCTGCGCGAACAGCACGAGCAGACCTGTGCCCGGGCGCTGCGGGACAGCACCGAGGCACTCTCCGCGGCCCGGCAGCGACGGGAGGATCTGATCGCCCAGCTCAATACCGGCGACACCGTCCTGACCGCCGATCAACTGGTGCGGGGGGCTCTGTTCCGGGATCGGCTGCGCGCTGAGATCAGCATCAGCACAACCGAGATCAATCACTGCACAGTCCTTTTCGATCAGGCCCGGACCGCCTGGATGCAGGCCACCGCCCAGCTGAAAGCGGTGCAGTCGTTGCACGATCGGCACCGCCGAGCCGTCCGGGCCGCGCTGGCCCGGGCCGAGCAGGCCGAACTGGACGAGTTCGCCGGGACTCGTAATCGCCGGCCCGCGATCGGGGGAGCCGCGTGAGCGAGGGACTCGCCGCCGTCCAGACCCGGATCTCGCAGATCCAGAGCCTGATCGGTGTCCGGCCAGCAGCCGGAACCGGTTCCAGCGCCGCCTTCGCGGCCGCGCTGGGTGACGCGACGACGTCCGGCACGGCCACTCAGACGGGAGCCGGTGCGGGCGCCACTGGCCAGGACGCTGTACAGGTCGCCAACAAGTATCTGGGCGTGCCGTACAAGTGGGGTGGCACCGATCCGGACTCCGGCCTCGACTGCTCCGGTCTGGTCCGGCTGGTCTATCAGCAACTGGGTGTCGAACTGCCCCGGACCAGCGCTGCCCAGGCCCAGCAGGGCACCAAGGTCGATTCGCTGGCCGAGGCCAAGCCGGGCGATCTGGTGTTCTTCGGAAATCCGGTGCACCACGTCGGGATCTATATCGGCGACGGCAAGATGCTGGACGCACCGCACACCGGATCCAAGGTCCGGATCGAGCGGGTCTGGGGAACGCCGTCACAGATCCGCCGGGTGCTGCCCAGTGACTCGACTGGTGGGACTCAAAGCCTGTCCAGCCTCGGGCTGAGCTCAATCAACCGGATGGCTGGCTCGGCCCTGGGGAGCGCGGCGGGAGTCGGTGCCGCGTCGGCCAGTTCGGGCCTGGCCGGGACGCCGTACGCCGATCTCTTCACCACTGCTGGCCGCAAGTACGGCGTCGACCCGGCCCTGCTGTCGGCGGTGGCCAAGGCGGAGAGCAACTACCGGACCGGGGCGGTCAGCGGAGCCGGCGCCCGCGGCATGATGCAGCTGATGCCCGGCACGGCCAAGGAACTCGGCGTCGACCCGGACGTGGCGACCCAAGCAGTGGACGGCGCGGCCCGGCTGCTGGCCGGCCATCTGCGCAGCTTCAACGGCCGGGTCGATCTGGCTCTGGCCGCCTACAACGCCGGGGCGGGAGCGGTGCGCAAGTACAACGGAGTCCCGCCCTATGCCGAGACCCGGAACTACGTCTCCAAGGTCACTGGATACTGGGGTGAGCTGCGATGAACGCCGTACCCAACCTGATTCCGGTGAGTCCGGCTCCGGCATCGCGGCCTGCTGCTAGCGGTGGAACAAAGGCGCCGGGTGAGACCGATTTTGACCGGGTGATGTCGGCCCAGCAGCCAGCCAGTGAAGCGGCAAGCCCAGCGACTGCCGCTACTGCCTCGTCCGGGCCCGGTGATCCTGCTCGCCTCGATCACGACCGGGAGGCAGCCGACCGGGCGGCCACGGACAAGGCGGCCAAGGACAAGGGGGCAACGGACAACGCGGCGGGCGTGGCCCAGGACCAGGCGGTTGCGGTGGTGCAAGCCGGATTAGCCGGGCCGGTGCCGATCGCCGGGGTGGTACCGCCGACGGCGAAACCAGTCGCTGAACAGCCGGGTTCAGCGGGCACGAGGGGGGCTCCGGCTCCGGCGGCGGCCGCAGCGGCGAGCATCGCCCCGGTAATCCCAGCCTCACCGGGCGTGGCGCCGGCGCCGGTGGCCAGTCCGGCGCCGGTGGCCAGTCCGGCGC
>CALMAR010000021.1:8241-18644 GCA_937859855.1 uncultured Kineosporia sp. | reverse complement strand
CCTCCGGCCCCGGCATGGCCGGGGCCGGCACGGCTCTGGGCATCCAGGTACTAGCCGATCGGAGCATCGCGGTGACCGAACAGGCTGTGCTGCCCGAACCGGGGCTGGGCAGCTTCACCCTGACCGTGCCGCCCACCGGGCCGCTGGTGGGCGACGCCAAGAAGCTGGACCCCATGATCCAGGACCTGAACATCCGGATCAACGGAAGCGGGGTCACCGCCGCTCAGACGGGTCCCCGCAAGTGGCGGGTGGCTTCCCCCGGTGCCCAGGCGCGGACAGTGCAGCTCAGCTACCGGCTGACCCGTGCGGTCTCAATCAGTCAACCCTCCAGCCAGGGCCGGGCGCTGGCGCTGGTCACTCCGCTGCTGGCCCAGCTGATGCACGACCGGGGTCAGCCCGCGACGTTCCTGATCCCGGCCGACGGCGTCAGCAACGTGGTCTGCACCACGGCACCCGAGTCGCAGAGCCTGTGCGGAAAACACAAAGACACCAACTGGCTGGTGACGGTTCCAGACGACGCCACGTCGGCCACCGTGCTGTTGCAGCTGGACCTGCGCAGCTGAACCTTCCTGAGCGACCAGGTCAGCCGGACGGCTCCGCGTAGCTCGGCGCAGCGCCGATGGTGAGCGGGATCAGCGTGCGCCCGGTCGGGCCGATCTGGATGCCGGTGCCCATCTGCGGGCATACGCCGCAGTCGAAACACGGCGTCCACCGGCAGTCCTCGACCTCCTCGGCTGACAACGCGTCCTGCCAGTCCTCCCACAGCCAGTCCTTGTCCAGTCCTGAATCCAGGTGGTCCCAGGGCAGCACTTCGGTGAAATCCCGCTCCCGGGTGGTGAACCAGTCGACGCTCAGCTGCGAGCCGGCGAACACTTCGGCGGCGCCGTCCATCCAGCGCTGGTAGGAGAAGTGCTCGCTCCAGCCGTCGAACCGGCCACCGCTCTGCCACACTCGCTTGATCACCGCACCCACCCGGCGGTCACCGCGCGACAGCAGTCCTTCCACGATTCCCGGGCGGCCATCGTGGTAACGGAATCCGATCGCCCGGCCGTACCGCTTGTCGCCCCGGATCGCGTCCCGCAACTGAGCCAGCCGATCGTCGACCACGTCAGCCGGGGTCTGGCCGGCCCATTGGAACGGCGTGTGCGGCTTGGGTACGAACCCGCCGATAGACACGGTGCAGCGAATGTCCCTGGATCCGGAAACCTCTCGCCCCGTGGCAATGACGCGCTTGGCCAGCTCGGCGATCTGCAGCACGTCGTCGTCGGTCTCGGTCGGCAGGCCGCACATGAAGTACAGCTTCACCTGCCGCCAGCCGTTGCCGTAGGCGGTGGCCACGGTCTGGACCAGATCGTCCTCGGTGACCATCTTGTTGATCACCTTACGGATCCGCTCACTGCCGCCCTCGGGGGCGAAGGTCAGCCCGGAACGGCGGCCATTGCGAGAGATCTCCTTGGCCAGGTCGACGTTGAAGGCATCCACCCGGGTGCTGGGCAGAGACAAACCGGTCTGAGAGCCCTGGTACCGATCGGCCAGCTGCTTGGTCAGCTCGGCGATCTCGGAATGGTCCGCGCTGGACAGACTGAGTAGCCCGACTTCTTCGAAACCGGTTGCGGCCAGGCCTTTCTCGACCATCTGGCCGATCCCGGGCAGAGACCGTTCACGCACTGGGCGAGTGATCATCCCGGCCTGGCAGAACCGGCAGCCGCGGGTGCAGCCGCGGAAGATCTCCACGCTCATCCGCTCGTGCACCGACTCGGCCACCGGGATCAGCGGCTGCTTGGGGTAGGGCCACTGGTCCAGGTCCATCACGGTGTGCTTGCCCACCCGCCAGGGCACACCCGGCCGGTTCGGCGCGACCCGCTGGATCCGCCCATCCGGTAAGTAGGCGACGTCGTACAGGCTGGGCACGTACACCCCTCCGGCCTGAGCCAGCCGGAACAGCAGCTCCGGACGGCCGCCCGGTTCTCCCTCCTGCTTGAACCTCTTGATGATCTCGGTGATCGCGCCGACGGCCTGCTCACCGTCCCCGAGCACGGCGGCGTCGATGAAGCTGGCGATCGGCTCCGGGTTGAACGCGGCGTGCCCACCAGCGATCACGATCGGATCGTCGCCGGTGCGGCGGCTGGCCTCGATCGGGATGCCGGCCAGATCGAGGGCGTTCAGCAGGTTCGTGTAGCCCAGTTCGGTGGAGAAGGAGACGCCGAGGACGTCGAAGGCCCGGACCGGGCGATGCGCATCCACGGTGAACTGAGGGATGCCGTGCTGGCGCATCAGCCGTTCCAGGTCGGGCCAGACCGCGTAGGCCCGCTCGGCCAGAGCGTCGTCCCGCTCGTTCAGCACCTCGTAAAGGATCATCACGCCCTGGTTGGGCAAGCCGACCTCGTAGGCGTCGGGGTACATCAGCGCCCAGCGCACCGTGGCCGGCCCGGCGACGTCCCAATCCTTGACCGTGCTGTTCAGCTCGCCGCCGACGTACTGGATCGGCTTGGTGACGTGGGGCAGCAGCGGCTCCAGCCGGGAGAACACCGATTCGGGACTGGTCCGGAGCATGGCGTCCACTGTAATGGCGCCGAGCTGAGCTTCCAGCTGATCTCCGCGTCAGAGGCCGGGAAACCACAGGCCGATCTCGCGCCCGGCGGACTGCGGCGAATCCGAGCCGTGCACCACGTTCTGCTGCACTGACGTTCCCCAGTCGCGGCCCAGGTCGCCGCGGATCGACCCCGGGGCGGCCTTGATCGGATCAGTGGCCCCGGCCAGGCTGCGGAAGCCGGCGATCACCTGCTCGCCCTCGATGACCGCGGCCACGACCGGCCCGGAGCCCATGAATTCGACCAGGCCGTTGTAGAACGGCTTGCCCATGTGCTCCTCGTAGTGCTGGGAGAGCAGGTCACTGGACGGCACCCGCAGGTCCAGCGCCACGATCATGTAGCCCTTGGCCTCGATCCGGCGCAGCACCTCGCCGACCTGCCCACGTCGCACGCCGTCCGGCTTCACGATCACCAGTGTCTGTTCCGCACTCATGATCCGGTTTCCTTCCGCTGGCCTGCGCTGTCCTCGGCTCGTCTGAGCGGCGCAAGCCTAGTGGGCCCTCCAGGCGACCGGCCCCGTGGATTCCTCAAGACCGGCCGGTGTGCGGGCGATGAGGCAGACATGGCCCGCCCGCCGCTGACAATCGCCCTGCAGTCCGTCCTCGCCGCCCGGATCGACGGTGCCCGTCGTCCGGATCTGCTCGCGGCGCTGGCGGACAAAGCGGACACTCCGCTGGCGAGCGTGCACTCCCTGCCCCGGCTCATCCCGCTCCAGCGAGCCCAGCTGGAGGCAGTGAGTCCGGAGCTCGACCCCGATCCCGCCGCCGCCTGACAGCGAAAAGATTTTGGCCCGGGTTGTCGATCCGCCGGGCGGTCAATCGACGCATTCGTGAAAGCCTGGATCGGCCAGGCTGACACGAAGGGATAACAGCGATGCGGTTCATGATGATGGTCAAGGCGAGCTCGGAGTCCGAAGCCAGCCAGATGCCGACCACGCAAGAGCTGACCGAGATGGGCGCCTACAACGAGGAACTGGTCAAGGCCGGCGTCCTGCTGGCGGCCGATGGCCTGCTGCCCAGCTCGAAGGGGGCCCGGGTGACCTTCTCCCAGCAGGACACCCAGAAGCGGACCACAGTGACCGACGGCCCGTTCACCGAGGCCAAGGAGCTGGTGGCCGGCTTCTGGATCATCGATGTGAAGTCGCTCGATGAGGCCATCGAGTGGGCTCGCCGGGTGCCCTTCGTGGAAGGGGAGATCGAGGTCCGGCAGGTGGCCGAGGCCGACGACTTCGGTGACGCGCTCACTCCGGAGCTGCGCGCTCAGGAGGAACGGTTGCGCGCCCAGACCGCCAGTTCGTAGGCGTCCGGGGATGCGGCATGATCGGGAGGCGTGCAGCCTGTCGATCGGGCCATCGAGGCGGTCTGGCGGATAGAGTCCGCCCGGCTGATCGGTGGCCTCGCCCGTATCGTCCGGGACGTCGCGACGGCCGAGGATCTGGCTCAGGATGCGCTGGTCGCGGCGCTCGAGCAGTGGCCGGCCTCCGGTGTCCCGGATCGTCCGGGCGCTTGGCTGATGTCGGTGGGCAAGCGCCGGGCGATCGACCTGATCCGCCGCGAGCAGACCCTGGGTCGCAAGCTCGGGGAGCTTGGGCACCAGCTGACGGATGCCCAGGTTCGCGAGAGCGAAGCGCTGGGCGGCCCGCTCGATCCGATCGAGGACGACCTGCTCCGGTTGCTGTTCGTCGCCTGTCATCCGGTGCTGACCCGGGAGGGCCGGGTGGCGCTGACGCTGCGGCTGCTCGGAGGCCTCAGCACCGATGAGATCGCCCGGGCCTTCTTGGTGCCCGAAGCGACCATGGCCCAGCGCATCGTCCGGGCCAAGCGGACGCTGACGGCCAAGCGGGTGCCGTTCGAGGTCCCTACCGCAGATGAGCTACCACAGCGCCTGGCCTCAGTACTGGAAGTCGTCTATCTGGTGTTCAACGAGGGCTATACCGCCACCACCGGCGGTGACTGGCTCCGGCCAGAACTGTGCCGGGAAGCGCTGCGGCTGAGCCGGGTGCTGGCGCAGCTGATGCCCGCAGAGCCTGAGGTGCATGGCCTGGTCGCGCTGATGGAGGTGCAGGAGTCGCGGTCCCGGGCCCGGGTGGGCACAGGCGGCGAGCCGGTGTTGCTTCTGGATCAGGACCGCTCCCGATGGGATCAGCTACTGATCCGCCGGGGCCTGGCGGCGCTTGAACGGGGCAGGGGCCTGCTCGGCACGGGCCCGGCCGGCCCCTATCTGCTCCAGGCCGAGCTGGCCGCCTGCCATGCCCGGGCTCGGACCGCGGCGGAAACCGATTGGTCGCGGATCGCCAGCCTGTACCAGGAACTGGCCGTGCTGACGCCCTCCCCGATCGTGGAGCTCAATCGGGCGGTCGCGGTGTCCATGGTCTGCGGGCCGCAGGCCGGGCTGGATCTGCTGGACGCGCTCGGATCACCGCCGGCGCTGGACGGCTATCACCTGATCCCCAGTGTGCGGGGGGATCTGCTGGCCCGGCTGGGCCGGCCCGTTCAAGCCCGGGCCGAGTTCGAACGCGCAGCCAGCCTGACCCGAAACGCCCGGGAGCGGGCCCTGCTGCTGGGCCGGGCCGCTGGGCTCGAGGATGGGCCGGCCTGACCCACGCGCAGGCCGGCTCGGCCCTTCATCCGCCGGTCACGTGGACATCACGGATGGTGGCGCTGTTGGCGCTGCCCAGCTCGGTGACCCAGAGCATCCAGTAGCGGTGACGGCCGCCGTCCGCACCCTTGAGCGTGGTGGCACCGCTGGCCGAGGAGGTTCGCGACACAGGCGGGTAGCTCTGACTGCCACCACCGCTGTCGCCGGCCCGCAGCTCGACACTCAGCGGGCCATCATCAGCGGTGAAGCTGACTGCTGAAACCTCGTGCTGAGCACCCAGGTCCAGCACCAGTCCGATGCCGGGCTTGAGGTTGCCGAAGGTACGGCTGGAGTAGATCTGCGTCGTCCAGCCGCCGCTCCGGGGCCGGAACCCGCTTCCGCCGGAGGGGTCGTAGCTGGTGGCCTTGACCGGAAGGGTGGCGCTCGTGGATGCGTCCCTGGCGCTCGAGCCGCCGCCGTTCCCGCTGCTCCCCCCGATGGTCCGGATCACGATCAGCAGCACGACGGCGACCAGCGCAGCCATCAGCAGGAGGAGCCGACCCGGGCCCCGGGCCGGGGCGCTCATACTCGGGGCCGGCGGCGGCTCCGGCGGCTCCGGCAGCTCCGGCAACTCCGGCAGCTCCGGCGGCGGAGCGGGCGCTGGCTGCGGCGGTAACTCCGGCTGCGGCGGTAACTCCGGCTGCGGCGGTAGCTCCGGCTGCGGCGGTAACTCCGGCTGCGGCGTTGGGTCGGGCGCTGGCTGTGGCGGCGGCGGGGCGCCGGGATCCGGCGGTGGAGGCGGCGGCAACCCTGGCTGCGGCGGTAACTCGGGTGCCGGCTCCAGAACGGGCGCCGGGTCCGGCCCAGGAACCGGCTCGGATGCCGTCTCGCGGCCGGAGACGGGCGGCAGTTCCAGCGTCTGCTTGATCCCTTCTCCGGTCTCCGCGGCCGGGATCAGTTCGGTGTCCGCGTCACTGGCCGCCGGTTGCACCTTGGCCACTGGCAGAGTTCCTTTCGTCGTGGTCACTGCTCGCTTCATCGTCAGCGACTGCTTGAACGCTACGGGGAACCGGCCGATGCGTTCCGCCATGGCACGGCCGTTTCGTGCCGTCGCGGGCAAACGGTCGAGCCGTCGAGGCCGGCCCGGGCGGACCCGCGTGGACACGGCGTCTGCGCGAGCACCTCGGGTCAGCACAACCGCTCGGGCCGCCTGGTCAGTCTGCCGTTTCGGCCGAGAAGAAGGAGATCTTGCCGTCGGCCTCCAGCACGGCCAGTTCGATGTCGGCGATCCGGCGGATGCCATTCTCACGGGCGGCGGCGAAGAAATCGTCGACTGAAAGCTGCTCTCCGCCAAGCGTATCCAGTCTCAGATCACCGTCTCGGACCAGGCAGACCGGCGTCCCGTGAGTGACCGGCCGAACCCATCTGAAGCGCCGGTTCAGGTAACCGATGCCCGAGGTGAGGACGGCCAGGGTAGAGATGGCCAGCACGGCTCCGGTGACCGAGTAGTCCTGCTGAGTCACTCCCTGCTGGACCAGGTCCCCCATGGCGACATACAGCACCAACTCGAACGAGCTCAGTTCGCCCAGGGTTGAGCGGCCCAGAGCGCGGATGACGATCCAGAGGAAGAAGTAGATGACCGCGGCGCGGACGACGATTTCCATCACGGCACCAGATGGGTTCGATAACTGACGCTCGTGATCAGGCGGCCACCGATGATCAGCCGGGTGATGGCGCGATGGCCCCGCTGACTGCTGGGCTGGATGTAGCCGTCGAAGACCACCCGCAGGGTGTCCCCGGGCGGTGCCGCGAAACTCTGGTACGTAAGACCGGAACTCGTGGTCGCAGCAGTGGGATCCGGTGTCAGGCCCTGGGTTTCAAACATATCGAAGTAGTCAGTGCTGGTGGCCAGCGTGATATCGGCGGTGAAACCGCCCGCATGCCGGACGGTCACAGTCCACGGGGTGTCCAGGCCGGCCCGCGACACTCGTCCGTAGCGAACCGACAGCTGGTATCCACTGGCGCCGGAGGTGACGGTATCGGTATGGACGCCGAACACGCCGGCCAGGCCGAGCAGCACCAGGACCACCAGGACGCCGACAGTGATCCGGCGCAACAGCCGGCCCCGGCTGTTCTCAGCGGAATCCCGGACGCCGTCGAGTACGTCGAAACCCTCGGGCTTGGCCGTCATGATCGCCCTAGAAGCATGATCGGAAGCTAGCCCTGGTTGGCCGCCCGCGCGAGCCAGCCCGCCCCAGTCCGGCCGCCCGGTTCCTTCACCATGCCGCAGCGGCTACGTGGTGCCAACATGATCTACCCGAAGCCGATCGGAGGAAGTGATTCAGATGTCTGTCACCGCTTTCGCGGATCTCCCGCTGGCCAGCCAGGACCGTCGATGGGACGGGGACGCCGCCGAGAAGCGGGTCCGTACCTGGGCGGCCGCCACCAAGGAACCGAACCAGAAGTACCGCGACGCACACGTCTGGTACGACAAGGATAAGAAGGACAACTTCACCGCCTACAAGCTGCTGATCGCTGACGTGATCGACGGAGAGCTGATGGCCGTCCCCCGGGCGGTGATGGCTGCTGGAGGGATCATGCAGGGTGCGCACGGCGGAGCTGATCTGCCCAGCCAGGATGTCTCACGGGTGAAGAGCCACCTGGCGAAGTACTACCGGAAGATGGGCGACACCCCGCCCTGGGAGCGCTGACCCTGGGCAGGTCAGACAGTGCCGAACCGGGCCCGGTTGCGAGCTATCGCCCGCTCTCGTTCGATGTCACGGTCGCGCGGAGGTGCGCTGGTGATCAGCTGGTCCAGCAGTTCGCGGGTGTGCTCGGCGATCGCGTGCACGGCGTGGTCGAAGACGGCCTCGTTCGCCTTGGACGGCTTGGTGGTCCCGGCCACCTTGCGCACGTACTGCAGGGCAGCCGCGTGGATCTCGTCGGTGGTGGCGGCCGGCTCGAAATTGTGCAGAGTACGGATGTTGCGGCACATGGCCCCTCCTTCAGGCGCTGTGGTGCGACGGGTCAGCGGTTCGTCGTCGCTACTCGGCGCGGATGGCTCGATTCTACGAAACCCCGGGCACCGGAGGGGTGTGCATAGGGCACGGCCGAGGCTGCGGGCCGGAGGGTGTCAACCGGAAATGGACACCGTTCCGCTGATCACAGTCACTGCATGACCACCGACCCAGATCGGATCGCCCAGCGTCACCGAGATCCGGCCGTCGCGGCCGCGATGGCGGCCCTGCCTGGCCTGATACTGCATCGGCACGTCCGCGGTCCGGCCGGTCTTCATCAGATGGACCGCCACCGCCACGTTGCCGGAACCGCAGACCGGATCCTCGACCAGCATGCCCGCGGCGGTGAAGAACGAGCGCACATGCACCTGCTGGGCGTCGTCCACCGCATAGACGGTCATGCCGCTGGCCGCGGTGAGACCGGCCGCCCGCACGAACTCGGTCCCATCCGGCCGGAGGGCGTTCAGGGCGGCGGCGTCCAGCCGTCCGGTGATCCAGCGCGGCCCCACCTCGACCATCATCAGATCGGCTGGAGCCGGTCCGCCCAGCAGCCGGCCGGCGGTAGCGGCCGGCACCGGTGACGCGGTGACCACCGCCGGTGGGGCTGCGAAGCTGATCGCCTTGTCGCCGTCGCAGCGCAGCTGGACCAGGCCGGCTCCGCACTCTTGGATCCAGCTGGCCCGCCCGGCCAGGCGGCCGGCGGTGCGAAGGGCCCAGGCCGAACCGATGGTGGGATGCCCAGCGAAGGGCAACTCGTGATCGGGCGTGAAGATGCGCAGTCGGTAATCAGCCGGCGCCGACGACGGTGGAAAGACGAACGTGGTCTCCGAGAGGTTGGTCCAGTTCGCGAAGCTCTGCATGGCCTTGGTGCTCAGGCCCCGGGCGTCGAGGACCACCGCCACCGGGTTGCCCAGTCCCGGGCAGACGGTGAAGACATCGACCTGGGCGAAAGCTCGCATCGCCCCAGCGTGGCTCACCACCTCGCGTGCGGCGACGTCCAGTCACGGAGAACTGGCCGTGACTGGACGCGGCCCGATCGGCCGGGCGAAATCGCTCTAGCGCGAACGGGCCAGATCGCTGCGGGTGAAGGTCTGGGTGGGCAGCGAGGGCCGCTCCGGCGTGCCGTGCCGCAGGGCCGCGTCCAGGCTGGCCGCGAACTGCGGGTGCAGGCCCACCGCCTGCTCCAGACTGCGGTGCAGATCGTGCATGGCCCAGGCGTCGTGGCTGTCGTCGCAGAGCCGTTCATAGGTGACCTTGGCCCAGCCGTCGAGGGACTGGAGCTCCCGGAAAGCCTGGACGATCGGTGGCTCAGCAGCCGGAAGGGCAGCGTCTACGTCGATGGCGGCACGAGCCTCAAGGGCTGACAGCAGTAGCTGCAGTGCTTCGGTCGCCATCTGTGCTGCTTCCATCACTCGCTCCAGTCTGGGCCTGCCCCGGCCGTCATTGCCGGGGTAGCAATTATCTGCGACCAGGGCTCGATCGCTTGAACGTGTCTGATGCATGGTCAGTGGTGTGGATCACACCGGCGGGCCCGGCAGGGCCGACGATACGCCTATCGGCGCGGTGGCCGAGACCATTACACGGCACCGGACAACGTTTTCCCAATCGCGAGAACCGGTGCTCCGCAGCTCGCCATCAGCCCGGTGGGCCGGGCCGGTCCGGGCCGCAGCCACGCCGGTGATTCCGCTGCCCAGCACCGGGCAGGTGCGCTGAGTGAGACGATGACGGCTTGCTTGCCCTCGTCATTGTGATCATCGGTATTGGCTCAGCCGGCTACGCCGCATTGTGCGGCGACCGCGTCGGTTGCGTGGTGCTGGCTGTCCTCGGGCTGCTGTGGCTATGGGTGAACAAGCCGGTCGAAGGACCGGTCCTGTGGCAGATCAGCGTGAATCACGGCGTCACCACCGCTGATCTGCTCACCCTGTTCGTCTGGGCCGTTGCTCTGCTGGCCTGGAGGCGGGCCAGCCGCCGGGAGAGGAACGCGGCCACGAGGGCCGGTTCCCCGCCCTCGTGAGCACCCTTGTGAGGCTCGCTGACCGTGGGTCAGCGCCTACATACATTGCTGAGGGCATTGTTGATGGCACTTAATAGTTACCCTGCGTTCTAGATTTCGGACGTGGGGAAGGTGCGATGATCAGTGGGGTAATGCTGGGCGCCATCGGCGGCCTCGGCGCGGCTTACCGCCTGGCCAATCTGCTCAGTAGCAGCTCCAAACGCC
>CALMAR010000021.1:0-8194 GCA_937859855.1 uncultured Kineosporia sp. | reverse complement strand
GAGCGAGATCCATGACGGCCGCCGGTCCTTCAGCGATCCCGCCGTCCACGAGGTGCTGCACTGGGCCAACACGGTGGCCGCCTCGGGCCGCGACGTCCCGCTTCGGATGCGGCCAGCCCCGCGCTGAGCCGGACCGCCCGGATCACAGCAGCGCCTGGACCCGGGCCAGCCGCTCACGCCACCAGCGCTCCCGCACCGGGTCGAGCCGAGACGCTGTGAGTCGTTCTTCGCTGGGCACTGGCCGCAGAGCCGGAACCTGCAACATCCCGCCCACCGGGAGCAGCTCGCCTGCCGGATCAGTCAGATCGGCATCAAGCAGGCTGATCGTGGCGAGGCCGCAGGCGTAATCCAGGTGCGGCAGCGCGGCCGCCAGAGCCAGCTCCGCCGCCAGGCCGACCGAGCTCTCCAGCGCCGACGAGACCACGCACGGCAGTCCGCAGGCCTGCGCCACCTCCAGCGATCGCCACACACCGCCCAGGGGCGCGCATTTCAGCACCGCGATGTCGGCAGCACCGGAAAGGGCCACCGCCATCGGATCAGGAGCCCGGCGGATCGACTCGTCCGCCGCAATCGGGACGTTAACCCGGCGCCGGACCGCGGCCAGTTCCGCCAGCGTGCCGCAGGGCTGCTCGGCGTACTCCAGGCCTCCAGCCGCAGCGTCGAGCAATCGCAACCGGGTCACGGCGGTATCCACGTCCCAGGCCGCATTGGCATCCACCCGTAATCGGCCGCGCGACCCCAGCGCATCCCGGACCGCCTCCACCCGGGCCACATCCTCGGCGGCCGAATCGGGGTGATTGGCTACCTTGATCTTCGCAGTGACACAGCCAGCCGTCCGAGCCAGGTCGTGGGCGGTCTGCGGATCCACCGCCGGAATGATCGAGTTGACCGGGACCTGAGTGCGGACCGGCGCGGGCCAGTCCGTCGTGGCGGCCTCGATCGCCGCCTCCAGCCACGGCTTAGCCTCAGCATCGCCGTATTCGGGAAATGGGCAGAACTCTCCCCACCCTGCCTCCCCCAGTAACACCATTCCCTCACGTACAGTGAGGCCCCGAAAGCGCGTGGTCATCGTCAGGCCATATGCCTCCATCCTCAGCAGATGCATGGGTTCAGGGGTCGTGGCATCAGTCGTCCGCTAAGACCGGCCTGGCTACTGTTCGCGAACTTGATCGCGATTTTGCACCGAAGAATCATGCCTACCCCTCAACTACCGGAAGACCGATCGGGCCGGCCCGGTACCGCCAGCCCCGCAGAACGCCAAGGAGACCACCCGTGCGAGCCATCCTGGGATGCCTGCTCATGGTGACAGGCCCCTGGCTGGGTGTCGCAACGCTGCTCAGTTCCCTCAGCCCTGGCATCGGCGGCTGGACCGCCTGCGCTTTCTTGGTGCTGCTCGGGCTGCTGTTGCTCGGATGCCGCCCAGGCCCAGCCGCACCGCGGGATGAGCGCGCGTGCCGGACCTGCCGGGGAGGTGGCACCGTGTACTCCGAGGAGTACAACGACTGGCGCCGGGCTGGGCCGATCCCGGTCATCCGCGAGCTGTGCCCGGGTTGCCAGGGCTCAGGTGTGACCCTCAGCCCGGCCGGCCGGACGATCCGGATCGGCTGACGCCTGGGGCTGCCGGCGGCGGCTCTCGCCCTCGGCGATCACCTCGGAAATCTGCCGGTAACTTCATTCGGCATCCTCCGGACGTGCATCATGGTCCGAGCAACCTGGCCGGAACCCGGCCTGCCAGGACGGCGCCGTCCGCTTCAGGATCGTCGCCGCGATGCCGAAGGGCGGCGATGGCGGTGTTCGGCGGACCTTCCCTGGACGTGAGCCTCAAGGCCCTGGAAGGCCTGGCGGCCCCGGCGGGCCCGGGCAGCGGCTGTCCGGATCCAGCTCGGCTGAACATGCCGGCGCAGGATCTGATCACCGGCCTTGTGATCAGCGCTCTGGAGCCATCCTTGGGCGAGATCGAGTGGCTGGACGGTGTTCCGGTCCGTGACGACCTGCAATTCAAGGATCAGGTGCTCCCGGGCCAAGCCCGGTTGCACGCCTGGCTGTACGCACCGGGCGGGCGGGTCGCAATGGCCGTACACGCGCCGAACTGGACCGCTCCGCAGACCATGGCTTCCCAGCGGCAGGCTCGGCAGAACTGGGATGCCTTGTTGCGTGAGCACCTCCATGCCTCCTCCGGCCAGGGCTGGAGCGAGCTCGGAGCCGTGGCGATGCCGGTTCGGCCGCCCTTCGACGAGCCGGGTCTCAAGCTCTGGCCCCTGCTGGCGCTGTGGGCTCCGGTGTCCTGTGGGGAGACCTATCTGAGCGAGACCAAGACCGCCAGCGTCCGCCACGGCGGCCCGGCGGTGATCGGGGTTCGGGTCTTCTCGGCGGCTTTGTACATCCGGGCGCTGCTGGACGAAGGGCGATCCAGCGTGCGCATCAACACCCCTCACAGCTCGTCCGTTCTGCCCATTGCCTTGTAAACTCGCAGTACTTGGTTGGATACAGAAAGTAGTGTCTGTTCTGTGCTCCGGGCCGGCCGGATCTCCGAATGCCCCCGAAGACCGGCCGGTCGGGAGCGCACCAGCCGAATGCCTGACGCCCCTGTCCGGAGATCGTCACGACTGATCCACTCGGGCCCTCGCTGTCGAGACGGCGGAGGCGATGCGTGCCAGACTGCCCATATGACGCAGCCCCCCTCGCCGGGCACCACTCCCACTGCTTCCCCGGCCGGTGAAAGCGCTACGACATCACCGAAGACGCCGGAGAAAGCAGTCCTGGCCACCACCGCCGAACCGGCGCCTGCAGGCGGCCCAGCCGCAGCCCCGGTCACAAGCGCGGGCAAGGGATCCACCTCGCGCCGGGCCCCGGAGAGCACAATCACGGCCGCGCCAGCCTCGAAAGTGACACCGGCCGGACCAGTGATCCGGCCGGTGGATGCGGGCGTGCTGAGCGCCGTGGCCACCGGTGCTTATCACGATCCGCACAGCATCTTGGGTGCTCACCCCTACGAGGGCGGGGTCACCGTGCGCAGCCTGCGGCCACTGGCCGAGCGGGTCGCCGTGCTCACCGAGGACGGCCGTAGCACCGACCTATCCCACGAACACGACGGAATCTGGGCGGGCGCCCTCGACCAGCCAGCCATCGGTGACTACCGGATCCAAGTGCAGTATCCAGGCGCTGCGCTGACCACGGTGGATGATCCTTACCGTTTCCTGCCCACGCTGGGCGAGATCGACATCCACCTGATCAGCGAGGGACGGCACGAGCAGCTCTGGCAGGCGCTGGGGGCGCACCAGCGCCGTTTCGACGGCCCGATGGGCACGACCGAAGGCACGTCTTTCGCAGTGTGGGCGCCGAATGCGCAGGCGGTGCGCCTGATTTCGGACTTCGGTTCCTGGGACGGCCGGCAGTCAGCCATGCGCAGCCTGGGCTCCTCCGGAATCTGGGAACTGTTCATCCCCGGCCTCGGCGCCGGCACCAAGTACAAGTTCGAGATCTTGGGCAAGGACGGCTACTGGCGGCAGAAGGCAGACCCGATGGCTTTCGGCACCGAGGTGCCGCCGCTGACGGCATCCGTGGTCGTGTCCTCGCAATACGCGTGGGACGACGCCAGCTGGATGGATCAGCGGTCCGGAAGCGACGTGCACAACGGTCCGATGAGTGTCTACGAGGTGCACCTCGGATCCTGGCGGCAGGGCTTGAGCTATCGCGACCTGGCCGACCAGCTGGTCGGTTACGTCAAGGACATGGGCTTCACCCACGTCGAATTCCTGCCGGTGGCCGAGCATCCCTTCGGTGGCTCATGGGGATATCAGGTGACCTCGTACTACGCGCCCACATCCCGGTTCGGGCACCCAGACGATTTCCGGTTCCTGGTCGATCGCCTGCATCAGGCCGGGATCGGCGTGATCGTGGACTGGGTACCCGGGCACTTCCCCAAGGACTCGTGGGCGCTGGCGCGGTTCGACGGCGAGCCGCTGTACGAGTCGGGCGACCCGCGCCGCGGTGAGCACAAGGAATGGGGCACGTTGATCTTCGACTACGGCCGTTCGGAGGTGCGGAACTTTCTGGTGGCGAACGCCCTGTACTGGCTGGAGGAGTTCCACGTCGACGGCCTGAGAGTCGACGCGGTCGCCTCGATGCTGTACCTGGACTACGACCGTGAGGCCGGGGAGTGGGCGCCCAACATCTTCGGAGGGCGCGAGAACCTGGAGGCAGTGGCCTTCTTGCAGGAGGTCAACGCCACGGCCTACAAGCGGGTGCCGGGGATCGCCATGATCGCTGAGGAGTCCACCGCCTGGCCGGGCGTCACCCGGCCAACCCACTTGGGCGGCTTGGGTTTTGGACTGAAATGGAACATGGGCTGGATGCACGATTCGCTTGGCTACATGGCCAAGGATCCGATCCACCGGCAGTTCCATCACCACCAGCTGACGTTCTCGATGATGTACGCATACACCGAGAGCTTCATGCTGCCGATCAGCCACGACGAGGTCGTGTACGGCAAGGGATCGCTGCTACGCAAGATGCCCGGTGATCGGTGGCAGCAGCTGGCCAACGTCCGCGCCTACCTGTCCTTCATGTGGTCCCATCCGGGCAAGCAGCTGCTGTTCATGGGCTCCGAACTCGGCCAGGAGGCTGAGTGGTCGGAGAACCGCAGCCTGGACTGGTTCCTGGAGGACACGCCCTGGCACGCGGGACTGCAGCAACTGGTGCGGGATCTGAACCGGATCTATACCCAGCATCCGGCCTTGTGGCGGCTGGACAACGACCCGAGCGGCTTCGAATGGATCGATGCTAACGACTCCACCCACAACGTGTTCTCGTTCGTCCGCCGGGACGGCCAGGGCGACGAGGTGGTCTGCGTGGTCAACTTCTCCGGCGGTCCGCACGAGGGCTACCGGATCGGAGTCCCCCATGGCGGGACCTGGGACGAACTACTCAATACCGATGCCGGCCACTACGGCGGTTCCGGGGTGGGGAATCTCGGTTCGGTGCACGCCGAGGACGTGCCCTGGCACGGGATGCCCGCTTCGGTGGTGCTCCGGGTGCCGCCGCTGGGCGCGGTCTGGCTGTCTCCCTCCGCGGGCTAGCCCTGTTCGGGCGGCAGGGCGCTGGGAGCCCGGCTCCGGGGTACGGCAGGCTGTACCCATGACCTCTGATCTGACCGGCGCCGCCGATCGCGGCGATACCCGCTCGGGTATCGACATGACCCAGCTGAAGCCCTCGGTCCGTCCTCAGGACGACCTGTTCCGGCATGTCAACGGCGGCTGGCTGGAGACGGCGCAAATTCCCGAGGATCAGGCCGTCTACGGCACGTTCCACCGGCTGCGGGACGAGGCCGAGGCTCAGCTGCGGGAAATCGTCGAGGAGGCGGCCGGTTCTGATGCCGAGCCGGGCACTGCGGCCCAGAAGGTCGGCGACCTGTACGCCAGTTTCATGGATTCCGATCGGGCCGAGGAACTGGGCGCGATCCCGATCGCCGAGGGGCTGGCGCTGGCGGCGTCCCCCACCGACGTCACCAGCCTGGCCAGCGTTTTCGGCGAACTGGCCCGGTCCGGGGTGGGTGGCCCGTTCGGCTTCTGGGTGAACGGCGACGCCATGCAATCGGACACCAACATCATCTACCTGACCCAGAGCGGGATCAGCCTGCCCGACGAGTCCTACTACCGCGAGGACACGTTCGCCGAGATCAGGACCGAATTCATCAAGCATGTCGAGCGGATGCTCACCCTGGCCGGGGTCGAGCTACCGGCCATCTCAGCCGAGCGGATCATGGCGCTGGAGACCCGGCTCGCGGCTTCTCACTGGGACCGGGTGACCAACCGGGACGCCAACAAGACCTACAACAAGACCGAGCGGGCCGGGCTGGACGAGCTGGCGCCAGGCTTCGACTGGGATGTCTGGTTGCAGGCACTTGGCGCCCCGGAGGGTTCGTTCTCCACCGTGGTGGTGCGCCAGCCGACCTTCTTCACCGGGTTCGCCCAAGCCTTGACCGCGGTACCGATCGAGGACTGGCGGGCCTGGCTGCAGTGGCGAGTGGTGCACTCGGCGGCACCGCTGCTGAGCGGAGCTTTCGTGCAGGAGAACTTCGCCTTCTACGGCCGTACCCTGACCGGCGCCCCGCAACTGCGGGAACGGTGGAAGCGCGGCGTGGCCATGGTCGAAGGCTCACTCGGCGAGGCCCTGGGCCAGCTCTACGTCGAGCGGCACTTCTCCCCTGCTGCCAAGTCCCGGATGCGGGAGCTGGTGGCCAATCTGGTCGAGGCCTACCGGCGCAGCATCGCTGAGCTGGAGTGGATGGGCGAGGAGACCCGGGGCCGGGCGCTGGAGAAACTGGCCCGGTTCACCCCCAAGATCGGGTATCCGGACAAGTGGCGGGACTATTCGGCGCTGGAGATCCGCCGCGATGATCTGGTCGGAAATGCTCGTCGCTCAGAAGCTTTCGAGCTGGCCCGGGAGTTCGCCAAGCTACTGGAGCCGGTAGACCGGGACGAATGGTTCATGAGTCCGCAGACGGTGAACGCGTACTACAACCCGCTGCTCAACGAGATCGTCTTCCCGGCCGCCATTCTGCAGCCCCCCTTCTTCGACGCGGAGGCGGACGACGCCGCCAACTACGGGGCCATCGGCGCCATCATCGGGCACGAGATCGGGCATGGCTTCGACGACCAGGGTTCGAAGTACGACGGTGACGGCAACCTGAACGACTGGTGGACCGATGCCGACCGGACCGAGTTCGAGAAGCGCACCAATCAGCTGATCGCCCAGTACGACGTGCTGGAACCTCGCCAGACTCCGGGGCATCACGTCAATGGGGCGCTGACCGTGGGCGAGAACATCGGTGACCTGGGCGGCTTGTCGATCGCCTACACCGCCTATCTGATCGCCCTGGACGGCATCGCCCCGCCGGACCTGGACGGGCTGACCGGGGCTCAGCGATTCTTCTTCTCCTGGGCGCAGGGCTGGCGGACCAAGGCCCGGGATACCGAGGTGATCCGGCGGCTGGCCCTCGATCCGCACTCACCGGACGAATTCCGTTGCAACGCGGTCATTCGGAACCTGGACGCGTTCCATGTCGCCTTTGGCGTGGAACCAGAGGACGAGCTGTACCTCGAGCCCGGGCAGCGGGTCCGGATCTGGTGAATCAGCGGTTGAGCAGGTAGGGGGGCGAGGCCGGGGCCGGGTCGGTGTCGCGCCGGACCCGGACCAGTTCCAGCGACAGCGCGGCCAGGATCAGGCCCAGCCCGATGCCGATCGGCCACCGCAGACTGAGTTGAGCGCCGGTCTGCGCTGGGTGGCCGGATGGGCCGGCCAGGATCTGGACGGCCGTCAGATCCAACCGGCCGGTGCGCACCGACTGCAGCTGCGGAGCTGCGTTGTCCCGCAACAACACCCGGCCCTGGGTGGTCACGGTGAGGGCGCCGCCGGTCAGCATCAGCCCGCCCCTGCGGTTGCCGGCCAGGGTGACGTCCCGCAGCAGCAGCCGGGTGGAACCGCCCGCGATCAGCCCGGTTCCGCGTGAGCGCTGGATCTGGACGCCGGTCAGGCCGGCCGGCCCGACTCCGTCCAGTCGGATTCCTCCTGCCCCACCGATGATCAGGACCGAGATCATCCGCAGCTGGCCACCGATCAGGTCCAGCGCCCGGCCGGCGCGGCCAGTGCGCTGATCGAGAATCCCGACCCGCGAGATGCGCACGCTGGAGCCGTCCTGATACTGAATGAGCGCGGCTGCAGGCGGTTCTGGAGCCGGGCTCGGAGCCGGATCTGAAGCCGGGGTCCGCCCGGCCCGGAGAGTGACGTTGCTGATGCTCAGCACCGCGCCGGAGCCGGACAGTGCCCCCCGGCCGGATATCTGAACCTGGTGCAGCCGGGGGCCGCCCGCGACAGCCAGCCTCGACCCTGATCGCTGCTCGATCGGCACCTTGAGTTCGATCACCCCGCCAGGATGCTCGCAGATCAGACCCGGATCTGCGACCAGCCCAGGCAGAGCGCCGAAATCGACCAGTCCGGGCGTCTTCTCGGTATGCGCCGGGCCGGTTGCCGGGTGGATCTCCAGCTGGCCCGGCTCGATCACGATCCGGGCCAGGTCCGGAGCCGCTGCCGTGGACCGCTCGGCGCCACCAGCTACAACCAGAACCGCGGCCAGGCCGCAGACCAGGCCGCAGACCAGGCTGCGGGCCAAGCCCCGGATCGGGCCGCCGCGGCT
>CALMAR010000020.1 GCA_937859855.1 uncultured Kineosporia sp. | reverse complement strand
CCTTCGGCCTGGTCCGCGGGCGGGAACTGGTGCACGCCGAACTGCGCGCGATGGCCGTGGAATCAGCCAGTCTGGGCCTGGTCCGTGAGCGGGAACTGGAACTGCCGCGTGGCCCATTCGGCCGCGGCCGCTTGGTGGTGTTCGCCCGGGTTGCCCCGCTGGCCGCTGGGCTCACCCTGATCCTGGTCGAGGACCGGACCGAGGCCCGCCGGGTCGAGGAGGTCCGTCGCGACTTCGTGGCCAACGTCAGTCACGAGCTGAAGACCCCGGTCGGAGCATTGCGCCTGCTGGCCGAGGCGGTGGCCGACGCCGCTGGTGACCCGGTCGCCGTGCGCCGCTTCGCTCAGCGGATGGAGCGGGAGTCGCAGCGGCTGACCCAGCTGGTGCAGGAGATCATCGACCTGTCCCGGCTTCAGGTGGCCGACGCCCTGCACTCGCCGGAGCCGGTCAGCATCGATGAGGTGGTGACCGAGGCGGTGGACCGCTGCGAGCAGGCGGCTCAGGTCAAGCGGATCGACGTGGTGATCGGCGGCGACGAGGGAGCGGTGGTCTACGGCGATCACGCTCTGCTCGTCACCGCCGTCCGGAATCTGGTCGACAACGCCATCTCGTACTCGGCCGAGGACACCCGGGTGGGGGTGAGCGTGCGCCGGGACGGCGGCATCGTCGAGGTCGCGGTCCGTGACCAGGGGATCGGGATCGCCGCTCCGGACCAGACCCGGATCTTCGAGCGCTTCTACCGGGTCGATCCGGCCCGCTCCCGGGCCACCGGAGGAACCGGACTGGGCCTGAGCATCGTCAAGCACGTGGCCGCGAATCACGGTGGCGAGGTCACGGTCTGGAGTGCGGCCGGTCAGGGGGCGACCTTCACCCTGCGGTTGCCTGAGACCATCCAGCCGCCGGTCCTGAGCGGCGAAGGCCCAGCCGATCCCGATGTGGCACGGAATCCCGCTGGATCGGCTGGAACGCCCGGCCCGGCCTCGGAGACAGCTGAGCAGGCCCCACTGGAGAGGAGCACCACGTGACCCGGATCCTCGTCGTCGAGGACGAAGAGTCATTCAGCGATCCGCTGTCCTACCTGCTGCGCAAGGAGGGGTATGAGGTCGCCGTGGCTGGTGATGGACCGGCTGCGCTGGAGGAGTTCGACCGCAACGGCGCTGACCTGGTGCTGCTCGACCTGATGCTGCCCGGCCTGCCCGGGACGGAGGTCTGCCGCCAGCTACGAACCCGCAGCAAGGTCCCGGTGATCATGCTGACCGCCAAGGACAGCGAGATCGACAAGGTGGTCGGCCTGGAACTGGGGGCCGACGACTACGTGACCAAGCCGTATTCGGCCCGTGAGCTGGTGGCCCGGGTGCGGGCTGTGCTGCGGCGGGGCAGCGAGCCGGAGCCCGGTTCGGCGGCCACGGTCGAGGCCGGGCCGGTGCGGATGGACGTCGAACGGCACGTGGTCACCGTCGGCGGGCAGCCCGTGCTGATGCCGCTGAAGGAGTTCGAACTGCTCGAACTCCTGCTGCGCAACGCCGGGCGGGTGCTGACCCGAATCCAGCTGATCGACCGGGTCTGGGGCTCGGACTACGTCGGCGACACCAAGACCCTGGATGTGCACGTGAAGCGGCTGCGGAACAAGCTCGAACCGGAGCCCGCCAACCCCAGGTACCTGGTCACCGTGCGCGGGCTCGGCTACAAGTTCGAGGCCGACCGGGCGTGACCTGGGTCAGGTGGAGGTCGGTTCGGCGGTGCTGTCCCCGCTGGGCGCCTGCGTGGACGTGTCGCCCGGCGATGACTCCCCGGCACCAGTGGCGTCCGGAGTCGGCGCGACCGTGTAGCTGCTGTAGTAGCCGCTCGGGGGCACGACTGGCACGGTCAGGGTGACCCCGCCGGCGGCATCGGAGTGACCGCTGATCTCCATCAGCGCTCCGGGCCCGACCGGAGTATCGGGCAGCGTGACCTCGGTTCCGGACGGCCCGACCTGGGCGATTCCGTGCGCGCGCACTTCGATCGGGGTCTGCGCGAACGGAGAAGAGGCGCCCAGCTGGGCCTGCATGGTGACCGTCACCGGCTGATCCCCCTCGTTCACCACCGCACCGATCAGCTGCCCGGGGGCGCCCTTGGCCGCGCTGACCACCAGGAAGTTGTTCAGCTTGATCCCGCTGTCCGGGATCGAGCCCGAGGTGCCGTCGGCCGCTGGGTAGGGGGTGACGATGGTGGCAGGCGACCTCGTGCTGCACGCGGACAGTCCCGCGGACAAGCCAAGGGCCAGGAGCAGGGCGAGGCAGCTGTTCCCGGCTGCTGCCGTCGCCCGGGCGCGTCCAGCATCGCCTCGGTAGCGCTTCACGCCTGTGCCTCCATCGGTGTGCCGGTGAGTGGCGGGTCGGCCGCTTGCCAGCGCAGCCTACCGGGGAGAACGGCGGGCGGTGGTCAGGGCGGTCACAACGGTGAAACCGCCCTCTGACCGGCCCTGTTCATCTGCCCTGCGGAGCCGGTGGGGCCCCGAGGACCGCCGCTCCGGGGCTGGCCGGCGGCCGTCGCCCGCCGGCTGCCGAGCACACACCGTGCGTGATCCCTTACCGGGCCGCATTGGCCCCGGTGCTCCGGCGCATGCCTCTGACCTGCGAAAACAGCGGCAACGGGGTGGCCCGGAGCGGTCACGCCGTGATACTCTCTAACCGGGAAAGGGGATACTTAAACATGGCTTTCACGGTCGGCGAGACGGTCGTCTACCCCCATCACGGGGCGGCGCTCATCGAGGAGATCAAGACCCGGACGATCAAGGGCGAGGAGCGCCAGTACCTGGTCCTCAAAGTAGCTCAGGGAGATCTGACCATCGAGGTGCCGGCGATGAACGTCGACCTGGTGGGTGTACGGGACGTCGTCGGCCAGGAAGGTCTGGACCGGGTATTCGAGGTGCTCCGGGCCCCCTACGCCGAGGAGCCGACCAACTGGTCCCGCCGGTACAAGGCCAACCTCGAGAAGCTGGCTTCCGGCGATGTGATCAAGGTGGCTGAGGTTGTCCGCGACCTGTGGCGCCGCGATCAGGATCGTGGTCTCTCCGCTGGGGAGAAGCGCATGCTGGCCAAAGCCCGGCAGATCCTTGTGTCCGAGCTCGCGCTTGCCGAACACACCAATGAGGACAAGGCCGAGGCCCTGCTGAACGAGGTTCTCGCGTCTTAGTGTTCTGCGCGCCAGACCTCTGCTGACGCCGGGCACTAGTCCCGTGCTGCCCGCCACCCGGGTGGTCAGCGGTGGGGAGCGTGCATGGCCAAGCGAGATGCCGGGCTGCCTGGCGGCGTTGTTGAGGCGCTTCGGCTGTGTGTCGTGGTTTTCTTCGCTGGGGTCGGGTTCTCGATGTCCCAGGCGCTGGGCAGCTCGCGGGTGCGGGTGGGGCCGTTCGACGTCAACGGCGTCGGCATCCTGCTCGGCGCGGCGGTCGGCTACGTGTTCGGCGGGGTGATGGCCCGGCTGACCGGCCGGGCCATGGGCCGGGCGGAGGCTGCCCTGCGCGACCGCTCGGGGGAGCAGATTCTGGCGGGGCTGGCGGGCGCCGTCCTCGGCGTGCTGATCTCGGCCGGTTTGCTCTGGCCGATCCTGCTGGTGGGTTCGATCTCGGTGACCGTCCCACTGTTTTTCTTCGTCTGCATCACCATCGCCACCCTGGGCTATCGGATCGGCCTGTGGCAGCGGGAAGGTGTGCTCTCCCTGCTCGGTTCGAAGACCGGCCTGCACCGGACTCCATCGGTCTCGTTTCTGCCCCGGGTGCTGGACACCTCGGTCGCCATCGACGGGCGGATCGTGGATGTCGTCCGGGCCGGATTCCTGCACGGCCGGGTGCTGGTTCCGCAACCGGTGATCGACGAACTGCAGGGCCTGGCCGACGCGGGGGACGACGTCCGCCGGGCCAAGGGCCGTCGCGGGCTGGACGCACTGGCCGCCCTGCAACGCGAGCGTGGCCTGGACCTCGAAGTGATCGGGGACGAGGCTCGCGAGACTCCCGAGGTGGACGCCAAGCTGATCCGGATCACCGTCGACCGGGAAGCGGCCCTGCTCACCCTGGACACCAACCTGGCCCGCGCCGCGTCGTTGGCCGGCTGCCGGGTGATGAACCTGCACGCCCTGTCGCTGGCGCTACGGCCGCCGGTATCGGCCGGGGATCCGGTCAGCGTCCTGCTGACCCGCCCGGGCAAGGAGCCTGGGCAGGCGGTCGGCTACCTCGACGACGGCACCATGGTGGTGGTCGAGCGGGCCCGGCCCCAGCTCGGCGGTGAGGTACGGGCCACCGTGACCAGCGTGCTGACCACGGCGAACGGCCGGATGGTGTTCGCCAAACCAGAGCCTTCGGTCGGCTAGCCTGCGCCTGTGCCTCCCGTGCCGCCGTTCGTGGCGATCGTGCTCGGTCCAGGCTCGCAGCGGGACGCCGAACAGCTGGCCCGGACCGCCGGGGCCACCGCCCTGCTCCGGGCGGGACAGAGCCATCCGATGCCCTTGCCTGCGGTGGAGACAGTGATCGACCTGGCCGATCCGGAGGCGGGCACGATCGACCTGGTTCCGCCCAGTCCCTACCACGTCGATGAGCTGATCGAGCTGGCGCCAGGGCAACCGAGGTCGCCGGAGACGGCGGTGGTGATCGATCCGGCCGAGGTGCGGGACGTCGCCGATCTGGCCCGGGCCGTCGAGGCGGTGCTGGATGGGCTGGCCCAGCTCGAGGCGGAGACGCCGGGAGGTTGCGTGGTCGCTTCCCGGATGGTCACTGACACGCTGAAGCTGGTCGACGAGGCCGGGCTACTGCTCGGCACCGCCGAACGGAACGATCATCGCTGGGTCAGTGCCCCGCTGGCCGGGCCGTTGCTGCTGCTCAGCGCGGTGGCTGAACTGCCTCCGGCCCCGGCCGCCGACGAGCAGGGCTCACCGAGTGTCCGGCCGCTGGTCGAGGCTCTGGTTCGGCGCGGGGTGGAGGTCCGGGCGGTTCCGATCTGAGCAGCCGCTCAGCCAGGAGCAGATCGTCCGCGTAGGTGACCTTCAGGTTCCGGGCCGATCCTGGGACCGCCCGCACCTCGATGCCGGGCCAGCCTTCCATTGCCGCTGCGGTATCGGTGCCCTGCCGGCCCGACGACCGGGCCGCCGCATAGGCCGCCGCCAGTGGCCTGGCCCGGAATGCCTGCGGCGTCTGCACGACCCGCAGCACGGACCGGTCGACCGTGCCGAGGACCAACCCGTCGGCGGCGGCTTCCTTGACGGTGTCGACGACCGGGAGGACCGGGATGACCGCGGGGTGGCCGGTGCGGACCGCCGCCGCCACCTCGTCGATCAGGGCCGGCGGGGTCAGGGCGCGGGCCGCGTCGTGGACCAGGACGATGTCGACG
>CALMAR010000019.1 GCA_937859855.1 uncultured Kineosporia sp. | reverse complement strand
GTAGTCCGGTGACGCGGCCGGTGCCGCCATGAGCGTCGCCTGCCGGGCGGCCAGACCTTGACCATGGAGCCCGGGCCGGCGTGCGGGAACTGGCCGCCCGGCAGGCGACGCTCATGGCGGCACCGGCCGCGTCACCGGACTACGAGGCCACCCGGCAGGTCAATCTGCTCAGCCGGGAACTGGTCACGCAGGTGGCCGCTCTGCTCAACCGGCGCGGGTTCGATCCGGCACCGTTCACCCGGGTCGCTGACCCCGTCTGGTCCAAGCCACTGCGATCGCTGGCCCCGGTCCAGCAGGGGTGGGGGCCATGACCGGCGGGGGCACTTCAGCAGACCCGGCAGGGCTGGCAGAACCGGCCGGGCGGGCAGAACCGGCCGGGTTGGCCGCCAGGACCATGGCCCTGGCCGGAACCACCGTGATCGCCGCTCTGGCGCTGCTGATGCTGCTGATCACTTCTCTGCCCGGCGGCTCGCCCGGTTCGGGCGGTGATGCGGCCATCCGCGCAGCCAGCGGCGGGTCGCCCGGTGGCCCGGCCTGCGTGGCCGCCACGGACGACCTGCTCTGCAATGAAAGCGCTCAGGCATCCGGAACGACGGTCACCATTCACGACCCGGTGATCTCAGTTGCTGGACCTGGATCGGTTTCGCTGGACGATCCGACTCTGATGATCGATGGGAATCGAAACACATCCTGGCAATCTGGCGGCGATGCGACCGGCTCCTCCATCCTGCTTCAGTTCAATGAGCCGATCCGGGTTGGAGCGGTGGGCCTCGCCAGTGCACCGGCGGATGCTGCTGCGAGCCGGAGGGTCGCTTCGATGACCTGGTCTTTCGGATCGCCCAAGGTCAATTCGAAGGGATACTGCGGCGCCTCCGGTGACCAGTTCGGGCGCGAATTCCATCAGAGTCTGGGGCAGGGACCAACGATGAAGATCTTCCCGCCGGTCACCACGTGCACGGTCCGGCTCCGGCTGGACCGGCTGACTGCCGTGAACGGCAGCGGGGCGTCCACGGGTGGAGTGGCGATCAGTGAATTGATCTTGCGCGCAGGCTAAGGCGGCAAAGCGGATCTTCCAGCCCCAGGTGAGCGACCGGCCGCTAGGGTGAGCGCGCCCAGATGGGGCAGCCATTGAAGACGTTGACTGAGAGCCAAGAGGAGATCACGATGAGTTCCCCCTTACCACCGAACCCGGACAACGGTTTCGTTGGCGGGTACTTCTCCGGACTGGTGGACTTCCGGTTCACCAAGTTCATCGGCCCTCGAGTGATGTCGGTGATCTACGCGCTGGCGTTCGCCCTGATCGTGATCGGCGGGATCATCTTCTTCTTCGCCGGGCTGAGCCAGGGCTCCGGCGGGGCGGTGGTGGCGATCCTGGTGGTACCGCTGTTCGTGCTGCTGACTCTCACCTATGTTCGCCTGCTGCTCGAGCTGTACCTGGCCATTCTGCGGACGGCCGAGAACACCGGGCGGGCGTCGCAGCTGCTCCAAGCGCACCTCAGCTCCGCTCAAGGCGCCTCGCCTGCGACCGGCGGTTACGGGCCGCCTCCTGGCTCCGGCCCTGGTTACGGGCCGCCTCCTGGCTCCGGCCCTGGTTACGGGCCGCCTCCTGGCTCCGGCCCTGGTTACGGGCCTGGTACTGGTTACGGTCCAGCGACGGGCCCGGGTCAAGGACCGGCGCAGGGCCCAGTTCAGGGCTACCCACCGCCGGGAGGCCAATACCCTTACGGTCAGGGCTGATCCAGCTCGGATCACCTCCCCGGCCCTGATAACGACGGCTGTTCGGGATCCGGGCGGCCAGCCTCTTTACCACGAATGGGCGGTCTGAAGCATCCCTTCGGCCTGGGTACCATCGACAGGTCTGAGTGCCCTGCCGACGGGGAGCCGAAGGAGAGTCGTGTGACTGTGCTCGATGACATCGTCGCCGGGGTCCGTGAGGATCTCGCCGAACGGCAGCAGAGCACATCGCTGGACGACCTGCAGGCCCTGGCGGCCGCCCGGCCCTCGGCCCGCCCGGCCGAAGCGGTGTTGCGGGACGGCGAGACGGTCAAGGTGATCGCCGAGGTCAAGCGATCCAGTCCGAGCAAGGGCGCGCTGGCTGCGATCGCCGATCCAGCCGCGCTGGCCGGCGACTACGAGTCCGGCGGCGCCAGCTGGATCAGCGTGCTGACCGAGCCGCGCCGGTTCGGTGGCAGCCTGGCCGACCTGGCCGCGGTCCGGGCCAGCGTCGACATTCCGGTACTGCGCAAGGATTTCGTGGTCACCAGCTATCAGGTCTGGGAGGCGCGGGCCTACGGCGCCGACGCTGTCCTGCTGATCGTCGCGGCGCTCGAGCAGCAAGCTCTGGTCTCCCTGGTCGAACGGGTGCATTCGCTGGGCATGACGCCGCTGGTGGAGGTGCACGACGGCGACGAGCTTGAGCGCGCCCTGGACGCCGGAGCCCGGGTGATCGGGATCAACTCCCGCGACCTGAAGACCCTCGAGGTCGACCGGGGCACCTTCGCCAAGGTCGCCCCCAAGGTGCCCAGTGGAATCTTCCGGATCGCCGAGTCCGGCGTGCGCGGCCCGCACGACGTGCTGGAGTACGCCCGGTCCGGTGCCCATGCCGTCCTGGTCGGGGAGAGCCTGGTGATGGGCAACGACCCGCGCGCGGCGGTGGCCGACCTGGTCGCGGCCGGTTCCCATCCCGCCCTACGAGCAGGCCGGTCGTGACCGGCGCCGTCAGCAGCAGCCCCGCACCGGGGTTGCGGGCGGCGCACGGGCCGTACTTCGGCCGCTTCGGCGGCCGCTTCGTGCCGGAGGCGCTGGTGGCTGCCCTGGACGAACTCGAACAGGCCTTCACCGAAGCTCAGGCCGACCCCGCCTTCGTCGCCGAACTGGATCACCTGAACCGCACCTACAGTGGCCGGCCCAGCATCCTGACCCCGGCCCCCCGGTTCGCCGAGCACGCCGGTGGGGCCACGATCCTGCTCAAGCGCGAGGATCTCAATCACACCGGCTCGCACAAGATCAATAATGTGCTGGGCCAGGCCCTGCTGACCAAGCGGATGGGCAAGCCGCGGGTGATCGCCGAGACCGGAGCGGGACAGCACGGGGTTGCCGCCGCCACCGCCGCCGCGCTGATGGGCCTGGAGTGCACGGTCTACATGGGCGAGGAGGACACGCGCCGGCAGGCGCTGAACGTCTCCCGGATGAACCTGCTCGGCGCCGAGGTGATCCCGGTGAAGGCGGGGTCGCGCACCCTCAAGGACGCGATCAACGAGGCCATGCGCGACTGGGTGACCAACGTCGCCAGCACCCACTACCTGCTCGGCACGGTCGCTGGCCCGCATCCCTTTCCGACCATGGTGCGCCAGTTCCACCAGGTGATCGGCCAGGAGGCGAGAGCCCAGGTGCTCGACCTGACCGGCCGGCTGCCCGATGTGGTGGCCGCGTGCGTCGGCGGGGGCTCGAACGCGATTGGGATCTTCCACGCTTTCCTGGACGACGCCGGAGTCAAACTGGTCGGTTTCGAGGCCGGCGGGGACGGCGTGCTGACCGGACGCCACGCGGCCAGCATCACCGGCGGGCTGCCCGGCGTGCTGCACGGGAACCGGACCTTCGTACTCCAGGACCAGTACGGCCAAACCGTCGAGAGTCATTCCATTTCGGCGGGCCTGGACTACCCGGGGGTAGGCCCGGAGCATTCCTGGCTGCACGAGATCGGCCGGGCCCGGTACGAACCGGTGAACGATGACGAGGCGATGCAGGCGTTCCGGCTGCTCTGCCGGACCGAGGGGATCATCCCAGCGATCGAGAGCGCGCACGCGCTGGCTGGGGCGATCCGGGAGGGGCGCCGGCTCGGCCCAGACGGCGTGATCCTGGTCAATCTGTCCGGTCGCGGCGACAAGGACGTCGACACCGCCGCGCGCTGGTTCGGCGTGATGCCCGCCGCTGCGCTGGTCGAGTCCGAGGCGGAGCGGATGCGCACGGTCGATCAGATCGAAGAGATCGACCAGCCACACGGCGCATCATGACGGCGCTGAGCACCCGCTCCGGAAGTGGCCCGGTCCTGGCCCGGGCCAAAGCCGAGAACCGGGCCGCGCTGATCGGCTACCTTCCGACCGGCTTTCCCGACCTGGCCACGTCGATCGCCGCCATGCAGGCGATGGTCGAGGGCGGGGCCGACATCGTCGAGGTCGGTGTTCCCTACTCAGATCCGCTGATGGACGGCCCGTTGATCCAGAGTGCGGCGCAAGCTGCCCTGGCGGGCGGGACGACGCCGCGCGACGCGATCACCGCGGCCGGCGAGATCGCCGCGACCGGCACCCCCGCGCTGCTGATGACCTACTGGAACCTGGTCGACCGGTACGGCGTCGAGCGGTTCGCGGCCGATCTGAGCACGGCTGGGGGAGCCGGGCTGATCACTCCGGATCTGATCCCGGACGAGGCGGCCGGATGGCTGGCGGCCGCTGAAGAGCATGACCTGGACCGGGTCTTCCTGGTGGCGCCCAGCTCGACCGGCCAGCGGCTGGCCGATACTGCCGCCGCCTGCCGGGGCTTCGTCTACGCCGCGTCGACGATGGGGGTCACCGGCGTCCGCAGCACGCTCGGAGATGCCGCTGCCGGTCTGGTCGAACGCACCCGCCAGGTGACCCGGTTGCCGATCTGCGTCGGCATCGGCGTCTCCAATGGGGATCAGGCTGCGCAGGTGGCGGGGTTCGCGGACGGCGTGATCGTCGGCTCGGCGTTCGTCCGGGCGCTGGCGGAGGCGCCGACGACCACAGCCGGAATCGAGGCTGTCCGCGAACTGGCTCAGGAACTCGCCTCCGGCGTCCGCGAGCGAAACCTGGACAGTACCCACGACAGCAGCCAGCAGGACGGGTGATGATGTTGGACGTGATGCGCGCGAGCATTCCCAGCCCGTCCCAGGGAGTGTGGCACCTGGGGCCGTTCCCGCTGCGGGGCTATGCGCTGTGCATTCTGACCGGGATCGTGATCGCGGTGGCGATCTCCCAGCGGCGCTGGAGGGCGCGAGGCGGAGATCCCTCAGCAGTGCTGGACGTGGCCACCTGGGCGGTGCCGTTCGGAGTGATCGGAGGCCGGGTCTACCACGTGATCACCTCGCCGGAGGCTTACTTCGGTTCCGGAGGCAAGCCGATCAAGGCGCTCTACATCTGGGAGGGCGGTCTCGGCATCTGGGGTGCCGTCCTGCTCGGCGGGGTCGGCGCCTACATCGGATGCCGCCGCGCCGGTCTCCTTTTCCCACCGTTCGCCGACGCGGTCGCTCCCGGCATCATCGCCGCTCAGGCGATGGGCCGGTGGGGCAACTGGTTCAACAACGAGCTCTACGGCAGACCCACCAGTCAGCCCTGGGGCCTGCAGATCCACGAATGGGATTCCGCGCGTGGCCACGCGGTCCAGGACTCACACGGACACCCGATCGTGCTCGGAACGTTCCAGCCGACCTTTCTCTACGAGTCGATCTGGGATCTGGCCGGTTTCTTCGTGCTGGTCTGGGCCGATCGCCGCTACAAGCTCGGTCACGGCCGGGTGTTCGCCCTCTACTGCTGCGTCTACACGGCCGGACGGGTCTGGATCGAAGCCCTCAGGATCGACCCGGCCGAGCACATTCTGGGCCTGCGGCTGAACGTCTGGACCTCGATCGTGGTCTTCCTCGCAGGCCTGATCTACCTCGTTGCGTCCCAGCTGCTGCGCCCCGGACGCGAGGTGGTGCTGCAGCGTGGACTGGCAGCTGGCGGCCCGTCGGCCACCGTCCCCCCGGCCGGCCACCCGCAGCTCAGCGGTTCCCAGATCAGCAGTGACGGTGTGCAGAATCTTCAACTGGACGAAGCCGCCCGCCGTCAACCGGGGTAACGCCCGGCCGGGCACCGCGCCTGACTTCCCGCTCGGATAGCTTCGGCGGAAACTGGGCGCAACGCGATCGTTTCGGAAAGGTTTCGAAACATGAATCGCACCAGTTACAGTGACCAAGAACCACGAGGGCCAGCGGCGTCCCACTTGGACCTCTGAGCGACATCCGCCGGCGACTCGCCTCGTGTGCGGGTTTCGTCATCCTCCCGGACCCTGCGACCACGAGGTATGCCCCATGGTCTCCCCGTTCCGGCGGTTCTCCGCCGCACCCGCCCCCACCGGCCTGTACGACGGTCAGCACGAGCATGACGCGTGCGGAGTCGCCTTCGTCGCCACCATGCGTGGTGAACCTGGCCACGACATCGTCGACCTGGCCCTGACCGCGTTGCGCAACCTTGATCATCGCGGGGCGGTCGGTGCTGAGGTCGACACCGGTGACGGGGCGGGGATCATCACCCAGATCCCCGACGCCTTTCTGCGCGATGTGCTGGCTGAGGAGCACGGAGTGGAGCTGCCCCCGGCCGGAAGTTACGCGGCCGGGACCGCCTTCCTGCCGATCGACGATGCCGAACGGGCCGAAGCCGAGGCCACCCTGGAGCGCCTGGCCAGTGAAGAAGGCCTGACTGTGCTGTGCTGGCGGGACGTGCCCATCACCAGTGGTCTGGTCGGTGACAGCGCCGCCGCCTGCCAGCCGGTGTTCCGGCAGTTGTTCGTCGCCTCCCGGCCCGGCCGGGTGGTCGGCATGGCGCTGGAGCGGCGGGCCTTCTGCCTGCGCAAGCGGGCCGAGCGCGAGGCCGGGGTGTACTTCCCCTCCCTGTCCTGCCGGACCCTGGTCTACAAGGGGATGCTCACCACCGGGCAGCTCGAGCCGTTCTTCCCCGACCTGTCCGACCGCCGGTTCGCCACCGAGCTGGCGATCGTGCACTCCCGGTTCTCCACCAACACCTTTCCGTCCTGGCCGCTGGCCCACCCGTTCCGGCTGATGGCCCACAACGGTGAGATCAATACCGTGAAGGGCAACCGGAACTGGATGCGGGCCCGGGAGAGCCAGCTGGTCAGCGACCTGATCCCCGGTGACCTGGACCGGCTGTTCCCGGTCTGCACGCCGGGCGCCAGTGACACCGCATCCTTCGACGAGGTGCTCGAACTGCTCCATCTGGGCGGCCGCTCGCTGCCGCATGCGGTGCTGATGATGATCCCCGAAGCATGGGAGAACCACGCCGAGATGGACCCCGCTCGCCGGGCCTTCTACGAGTTCCACTCCATGTTCATGGAGCCGTGGGACGGCCCGGCCTGCGTGGCCTTCACCGACGGCACCCTGATCGGCGCCGTGCTCGACCGCAACGGCCTGCGCCCGGGCCGCTACTGGGTCACCGACGACGGCCTGGTCGTGCTGGCCAGCGAGGCCGGGGTGCTGGACATCGACCCCGCCTCGGTGGTCCGCAAGGGCCGGCTGCAACCGGGCCGGATGTTCCTGATCGACACCGACCACGGCCGGATCGTGGAGGACGACGAGGTCAAGACCTACCTGGCCGGGCAGCACCCTTACGACGAGTGGCTGCATGCGGGCCGGATCCACCTGGAGGATCTGCCCGAGCGCGAGCACATCGTGCACACGCACAGGTCGGTGACCCGCCGCCAGCAGGCGTTCGGCTACACCGAGGAGGAACTGCGGGTGCTGGTGGCGCCGATGGCCCGGACCGGCGCCGAGCCGATCGGGTCGATGGGCACCGACACGCCGGTGGCGGTGTTGTCGAAGCGTCCCCGGCTGCTGTTCGACTACTTCTCCCAGCTGTTCGCCCAGGTGACCAACCCGCCGCTGGACGCGATCCGGGAGGAACTGGTCACTGCCATGACGTCGGTGCTGGGCCCCGACCGCAATCTGCTGGCCGCCACCCCGGCCCACTGCCGCAAGCTGGTGCTGCCGTTCCCGGTGATCGACAACGACCAGCTGGCCAAGATCGTGCACGTCAATGAGGACGGCGACCTGCCCGGTTACGCGACTGTCCGGGTCCGCGGCCTGTACCGGGTGGATGGCGGTGGTGAGGCGCTGCGGCAGCGGCTGACCGAGATC
>CALMAR010000018.1 GCA_937859855.1 uncultured Kineosporia sp. | reverse complement strand
AGGCGAGCCCGTGCCACGTCGTCCGGCCGGACGCGCAGGCGTGGTAGGTCCCGAACGGCACCTCGGCCTGGACCAGCTCGAGGATCCTGGCGGCGAGGTCACGGGTCCAGGTCGGCTGGCCGTGCTGGTCGTCCACCACGTCCACGGTCTCGCGGGAGCGCTCCAGCCGGGCCATGGTGCGCACGAACGAGGGGCCGTGCTCGCCGTAGAGCCACGCGGTCCGCACGATCCAGTGCTCCGGCAGCACGGCTCGAACGGCCCACTCCCCCGCGGCCTTGGTCCGACCGTAGGCCGAGCGGGGCTGCAGCGGCGCCGAGATCGGATAGGGCGCGGCGGCGTCGCCGGCGAACACGTAGTCGGTCGAGATCTGCACCAGCCGGGCCCCCACCGCGGCGCAGGCCAGCGCCAGGTTCTGGGCGCCGACGGCGTTCACCGAAAAAGCTTCTGCTTCAGCGGTTTCGGCGTCGTCGACCGCCGTCCACGCGGCGCAGTTCACGATCACCCCGCCCGGCCCGGCGAAGTCCGCCACGAACGAGCGGGCCGATGCGGCGGAGGTGACGTCCAGCCTGGACCGGCCGACGGCGGCGACCGGCTCGCCCGCCGCGTGCAGGGCCGAGACCAGGTCGCGACCGAGCATCCCGCCGGCGCCGGTGACCAGCCACCTCACCGGACGTAGACCTGCTTCAGCGGCTGCCACCACTGCCGGTTGTCGCGATACCACTGCACGGTCTCGGCCAGGCCGCTCTCGAACGGCACGGACGGCGCGTAGCCCAGCTCCGACGCGATCTTGTCGATGCTGACCGAGTACCGCCGGTCGTGGCCCTTGCGGTCGGTGACCGGCGTGACCATGTCCCAGGTCGCACCGCAGGCCTCGACCAGCTTCTCGGTCAGCTCGCGGTTGGTCAGCTCGGTGCCGCCACCGATGTTGTAGACCTCCCCGGGCCGCCCGCCGGAGGCGACCAGCGCGATGCCGGCGCAGTGGTCGGCCACGTGCAGCCAGTCCCGCACGTTCAGCCCGTCGCCGTACAGCGGCACCGGCAGCCCGTCGATCAGGTTGGTGACGAACAGCGGGACGACCTTCTCCGGGTACTGGTACGGGCCGTAGTTGTTCGAGCAGCGGGTCAGCACGACGTCCAGGCCGTGGGTGCGGAAGTAGGCCCGGGCCATCAGGTCCGAGCCCGCCTTGGACGCGCTGTACGGCGAGTTCGGCTCCAGCGGCTGCGTCTCCGGCCACGAGCCGGCCTCGATCGAGCCGTACACCTCGTCGGTGGAGACATGCACGAACCGGCCGATCCCGGCGGCCAGCGCGGCGTCCAGCAGTGTCTGGGTGCCGACCACGTTGGTCATCACGAAGTCGGCCGCGCCCATGATCGACCGGTCCACGTGGGACTCGGCCGCGAAGTGCACGACCAGGTCGGTGCCGGGCATCAGGTCGTCCAGCAGGGACCGGTCCAGGATGTCGCCCTGCACCAGCTCGAACCGGCCGGCGACCGGCTCGAGGTTGGCGGGGTTGCCGGCGTAGGTCAGCTTGTCCAACACGGTGATCTCCGCCCCGGCCAGCCGGGGGTACCGGCCCCGGGCCAGCGAGCGGACGAAGTGCGAGCCGATGAAGCCGGCCCCACCGGTCACGAGGATCTTCACGCAGTCTCTCCCTGATCTCTGGTCGCGGTCCCACCGTACCGATCACGCCCATGCCGGACAGGCGTTCGGGCAAGGGTGGCACCCCGGACACGCACGCCGACTACCCTCGCCGGGATGGACGTCAAGGAGCTCGCCGTGCGGGACGCCTTCTCGGTGCATCCCCGACTGTTCCACGACGAGCGGGGCAGCTTCGGCGAGTTCTACCGCCACGAGGCGCTGAGGGAGGCGGTCGGCCACCCGCTCGACCTGCGGCAGGGCAACAGCTCGGTGTCCCGCCGGGGAGTCGTGCGCGGGCTGCACTTCGCCGACGTCCCGCCCGGTCAGGCGAAGTACGTGACCTGCGCCCGCGGCGCCGTCCTGGACGTGGTGGCCGACATCCGCCTCGGCTCGCCGACCTTCGGGCAGTGGGACGCCGTGCGCCTGGACGACGAGGCGCGGGCCGCCGTGTACGTGCCCGAGGGCCTGGCGCACGGGTTCGTCGCGCTCACCGACGACGCCACCGTCCTCTACCTGTGCAGCGCCGTGTACACCCCGACCGGTGAGCACGGCATCACCCCGGCCGACCCTGAGCTGGCCGTCGACTGGGGCACCGCCGCCCCGATCCTGTCCGAGAAGGACGAGGCGGCGCCCACCCTGGCGGAGGCGGCCGAGCAGGGCCTGCTTCCGGACTACGCGAGCTGCCGGCAGTTCTACGCCTCGCTCGCCGCCCCTTCCTGACCGCGCGCCGAGCACTGGCCGGGTCGCAGCGCCCGGTCGCGCCGCTGTGCTCAGTCGATCGCGCCCCGAGTGTGACGCTCGGCCGGAATGCGGCGTTCGGAAATGCGGCGTTCAGAAATGCGGCGTTCAGACCAGGTTGCAAGCCTGCAAACGGGCATCTCGGGGGTACGGACGAGGCTCGCCCAGTAGGTTGGCGGGATGCGCGGCATCATCCTCGCGGGAGGCAGCGGCACCCGGCTCTATCCGATCACCAAGGGGATCAGCAAGCAGCTGATGCCGGTCTACGACAAGCCGATGATCTACTACCCGCTGTCGACCCTGATGATGGCCGGCATCCGCGAGGTTCTGGTGATCACCACGCCGGACGACGGCCCGCAGTTCGAGCGGCTGCTCGGCGACGGGTCAGACCTCGGCATGACCATCCGGTACGCGGTGCAGCCGCGGCCGGAGGGACTGGCACAGGCGTTCGTGATCGGGGCCGACTTCATCGGTGCCGAATCGGTGGCACTGGTGCTCGGCGACAACATCTTCTACGGCGCCGGGCTGGGGGCCGAGCTGGAGCGCAACGCCGCCGCGCTGGCCGGGGGCCGGATCTTCGCCTACCACGTGTCCAACCCGCAGGACTACGGCGTCGTGCAGTTCGACCACGACGGCCGGGTCACCTCGATCGAGGAGAAGCCGGCGGCGCCGAAGAGCCAGTACGCCGTTCCGGGGCTGTACTTCTACGACAACGAGGTCGTCTCGATCGCGCGCGACGTGCGGCCCAGCATGCGGGGCGAGCTGGAGATCACCGCGGTGAACGATGCGTATCTCCAGCAGGGCAGGCTGCGGGTCACGGTGCTGGAGCGGGGCACGGCCTGGCTGGACACGGGCACCTTCAACTCGATGATGGACGCCGGCCAGTTCGTCCAGGTGATCGAGGCCCGGCAGGGTCACAAGATCGGTTGCATCGAGGAGATCGCCTGGCGCAAGGGGTGGATCTCCGACGGCCAGCTGGAACGGCTGAGCGCCCCGCTGGAGAAGTCGGGCTACGGCGACTACCTGCGCGGCCTGATCTCCTGAGCAGCGGCCGATCGGGTCTTGGCTGTTAACACGTTCGTAACGCATCATGGGCTCCGACCGGGTGGGACGGCCGCCGCATCCAGCGGCCGGCCGGCGCGCCGAAAGGGCGGATCGTGGGCACAGCTCGTCGTCTGGAAGTGCTGGAGTCCGCCCTGCGCGCTCGGCATCCCGATCTCGAACGCCTCGAGCGACGTCCCCGCCGGGACGACCTGGCCTTCGGAGACCTCCCGGTCCCAGCCGTGCAGCCGCTCCTGGACGCCTGGCTGTACGCGCCGGCTGCACGGACCGCTTACCCCGTCCTGCTCGGCGACGACGGCCGGCTCCCCCGTGGCGGCCCGGTCGAGGTGTGGCGCGCCCTGCTGTCCGAGCACCTGCACGCCCTGTCGGCCGGGAGGCACTGGACCGCGCTGAGCGTCGTGGCGATGCCGCTGCTGCCGCCCTTCGACGAACCCGGATTGAGGGTTCGACCGCTGCTGGCCCTGCAGGGCGAGGTGTCCGCGGACGGCGGGAGCTGGCTGTCCGAGGTGATGGTCGCCACCGTCCGCAACGGGCGGCCGCACGTGCTGCCGGTGCTGGTCTTCTCGGCCGGCGCGTACCGGCGGAACCTGGTCGCCGCCCGGTAAGGGCGCTGAGCAGGAATGGCCACCCCGCGAGCTCTCGGCGCTTTCTATGCGCAGCACGTGAGGTTTGCCCGTTTGATTACCGAACTCGGGCCTTGCACCCGGGCGATCGGGTGATTCTTGTCATGTAGCCCTTCACCGGGGCGAAAGCGATCTATCCTCCCAGGGTCGCTCGGGCCGACCGGACCGGAGCGGCGAACCACTGTCGGTGGGTGCTGATCGGTGGCTGCCGGGCTCGGCACGAGCACCGGCTGGCCTGCAACGGCATGCCCCGCGCTCACCGCCGAGATCGGGGCGGAATCCGCTCCTGATCCGGTGTTCTGGCGTGACCGGAGGTACCGCATGGGATGGGTCGCCCAAGCCGAGGACCGCAGCATCGCCCCGGCCATGGCGCCGCGGTGCTGCTCATTTCGCGCGCGTGGCGGCAAGTTTCGGCGGTCCGCCATTGCGGCGAATGATCGGGCGGCGTTCGGGGTCAGGCCACTCGGGCGTTCGTACGAATCACCCGCCCCAAAGGTCCGTTCGCACACCGTGAACCACGGCGCGGCTGGTTACATGGGGCGGACGTGAGCAAAGGAGCGGTTCCTGTCGGCGGCAGGGGCGACCGGACTGTCCTATCCTCGCCGGGCGAGCTGCCGACACCGGTCTCGCCCAGCCGGACATGGACGCTCGGCAGCATCTCGCCGGCCCGGCCGCACCACTCGGCTCCAGCCGGTGCGAACACAGGAGGTGTGTCCTGATGGCGCTACCCCTTTGTACCGGAGGCAAATCCAGATGGCGCAGGTAACGGATGCGTCGGGCATGCACATCGGTCATTCACGGAACAATTCTGTTACAGCCGATGATCTATCAGTAACGCAAGGTAGCATTCACCAGGACGATGATCCACATGACTCGGCGGCCCGCCTGCTTCGCAGGTACCGGCAGGCCATGATCGCGGGCGACGCGATCCTCTGCGCCCTGGCGGTGGCCTTCGCGGTGGGACTCCGCTTCGACGACCACACCCCCGGCCCGTACGAGCTCGCTCCCGTGTTCACGCCCGTCCTGTGGCTGGCGTTGCTGGCGGTGACCCGCACGTACGAGTCCCGCTTCCTGGCGTCGGGCAGTCAGGAGACCGAGCGGGTGGTGCGGGCCGGGCTGGCCCTGTTCACCCTCGTGGCGGTCACGTCGTACTCCTTCGCCAGCAACGTCTCCCGCGCGATCGTGCTGTTCGCGATCCCGACGACGGTGATCGCCTCGCTGCTGCTGCGCCGCATCGCCCGGCAACGGGTGCACCGGCTGCGCACGGCCGGGCGCGGCGTGCACCGCACCGTGATCGTCGGAAGGCACGACGCCGCTCACCACCTGATCACCATGCTGAAGAGCGCCGCTTACCGCGGCCTCTTCCCGGTCGCCGCCTGCGTGCCCGTGATCGACGGGCTGTCCCCGAGCCACGTCGACGGCGTCCCCGTGCTCGGGACCCCCGAGCAGGTCCTGGCCGCCGTGGACGCCACCGGCGCCCACACCGTGGCGATCGTGTCCAACCCGGACCTGGCCGGCCATCAGTTGCGGCGGCTGTCCTGGGCACTGGAGGAACGCAAGGTCGACCTGCTGGTCTCCCCCGGCATCATCGAGGTCGCCGGGCCCCGGCTGTCCATCCGCCCGGTGGCCGGGCTGTCCCTGCTGCACCTGGAGAAGCCCTCCGCGCACGGCGGCAAGATGCTGCTGAAGGCCACCTTCGACCGCACTCTCGGGCTGCTGCTGCTGGCCGCCAGCTCGCCCCTCCTGCTGAGCGTCGCCCTCGCCATCCGCGCCACCAGCAGGGGGCCGGTGCTGTTCCGCCAGACCCGGGTGGGCGTCGACGGCGAGGAGTTCTCCATCTTCAAGTTCCGCTCCATGGTCGACGACGCCGAGCAACGCCTCATCGACCTGTCCGACCAGAGCCAGGGCAACGGCGTGCTCTTCAAGATGCATCGCGACCCGCGCATCACCCGGATCGGGGCTCTGTTGCGCCGGTACTCCCTCGACGAGCTGCCGCAACTGCTGAACGTCGCCCGGGGCGAGATGAGCCTGGTCGGCCCCCGGCCACCCCTTCCATCCGAGGTCGCCACCTACGACTCCGACGCCGTCCGCCGGCTTCGGGTGCGTCCCGGCATGACCGGGCTGTGGCAGGTCTCCGGTCGTTCCGACCTGACCTGGGAGGAGTCCCTCCGCCTCGACCTGAGGTACGTCGACAACTGGACCATCGGGATGGACCTGACCATCCTGTGGCGAACCTTCCGCGCGGTCATCCTCGGCGCGGGCGCCTATTGAGAACACCGGCGGGGCCACGGATGCCCCGCCCCGGAAAGTCCGTGGCTCGCGGGTGCAGGGATCTCCCCAAGCCACATCCTTCGCCGGCACGCGCGGTGGAGGCCGGTGTGAACTGAGGCCCCGTTGGACCACGTCCGCTCCGCAGCCGACACCGCGATCGCCGTTCACCGCGACGCAGTCGATCTCGTCCCGTCCCCGCGGCCTCCGTCACGCCGCTCCCCGCTGGCGGGAAGGCACGCGCTGGTGGTGGGCATCAACTACGCGCCCGAGCCGACCGGCATCGCCCCCTATACGACGGCGATCGCCGAGCACCTGGCCTCGGCGGCGACCAGCGTGACGGTGCTGACCGGCGTCCCGCACTACCCGTGGTGGCGGGTCCCGCCGGCGTACCGCTGGATGCTGCGCTGCCGGGAGGAGTCCCGGCTGGACAACTCCTCGGGCCTGCTGGTGCGCCGGCTGAGGCACTACGTCCCGCAGCGGCAGACGGCGTTGCGCCGGGCCGGGTACGAGTTCAGCTTCCTGGCCAACGCCTCGGGGGTCCGGCTGCGGCATGCGCCGGACCTCGTGGTGGCGGTGACCCCGAGCCTGGGCGGCGCCGTCGCCGCGGCCCGGCTCGCCCGCCGGCACCGCAGCCGGCTGCTCGTCGTCGTCCAGGCCCTGATGGCCCAGGCCGGGCTCGGCGACGGCATGGTCAAGCGCCAGCGGGCCATCATCTCTTCGATGACCCGGAAGGAGCGCGCCAGCCCGGACCTCCTCAAGGCCTCGCGCAAGAAGCGCATCGCGGCCGGCTCCGGCAC
>CALMAR010000017.1 GCA_937859855.1 uncultured Kineosporia sp. | reverse complement strand
GGCTTGAGCCCCCTGGCCGCGGCGGCCGCCCGGACCCGGCCGAGGGCCGCCCGCACCGCATCGGTACCGGCGTCCGGGTCCGCCCCGCTGTCCGAGTCCGCAGAGGTAACGGGGTCGGCGTTCGTTTCGCGTGAAACCTCGCCCTGGCCGTCAGCGGACACGGCGCACTTCACTGTCCATCACGTCGACCCGGGCACCCTGGAGCACCTCGGGCACGTCCTGCGGGACCGCGGCCGTGACCAGCACCTGCTCGGCACCGCCCACCAGGTCCGCCAGCCGGGCCCGGCGACCGGCGTCCAGCTCGGCGAACACGTCGTCCAGGATCAGTACCGGCTCGGTACCGGACTCGGCGGACAGCAACTCGTAGCTGGCCAGCCGCAGCGCCAGCGCGAACGACCACGACTCGCCGTGACTGGCGTAGCCGCGGGCGGGCATGCCGCCGAGGTCGAGCACCAGATCGTCGCGGTGCGGTCCGACCAGGCTGACCCCGCGCTCCAACTCCTGCGGCCGGACCTTCGACAGCGCCTCCAGCAGGCGGGCCTCCAGCAGCTCCCGCTCGACGCTGAGATCGGCGGGACCCTCACCAGGCTCCGGGAGGCTGCTGCGATAGTTCAGCCCCACGTCGCCCTGTCCCTGGCTGACCTGGGCGTATGCCTTCGCAGTCAGCGGTTGCAGGTCCTGGACCAGCCGCAGCCGGGCAGACAGCAGCTCGGCCCCGGCGGTCGCCAGGTGCGCATCCCAGACGTCCAGGGTGCGCACGTCGCCGCGGCCCGCCTTGATCGTGGCACCGGCCGTCTTCAGCAGCGCGTTGCGCTGCTTCAGCACCCGGTCGTAGTCGGCCCGGACCCCGGCGAACCGCGGCGCCCGGGCCACCAGCAGCTCGTCCAGGAACCTGCGCCGCCCGTCCGGGTCGCCCTTGACGATCGCCAGGTCCTCCGGCGCGAAGAGCACCGTGTGCAGCAACCCGAGCGCATCCCGGGGCCGGGTCAACGGGGACCGGTTCAGTCGGGCCCGGTTGGCACCACCGGGCACCCGCTCGAGTTCCACCAGCGCCTGCCGGTCATCCCGGGCCACGGCGCACCGGATCACAGCCCGCTGCGCGCCCTGCCGTACCAGCGCGGCGTCTCCGGAGACCCGGTGACTGCCGTGCGTGGCGACGTACCCGATCGCCTCGATCAGGTTGGTCTTGCCCTGCCCGTTGGGCCCGACCAGCGCGGTCACGCCCGGGTCGAATCCGAGCTCGGCGGTGCGGTACGAGCGGAAGTCGGCGAGCGACAGCTGCGTCACCCGCACGACGGGCGCCTGCTCAGTTCCGCCTCAGTCGGTGCTGCCGGGACCGGATGTCGGCCCGGCGTTGGCGGGGTTGTCCGGCGAGATCGCTCCCCGCGGCGTTCCGGTGTCCCCGGTGCCCGAGGACGGCCCCGCCACGTGTGCCTCCTTCGCCTTGACCGCGTGCCCGCCGAACTGCTGGCGGAGCGCGGCGACCGCCTTCATCGCCGGCGAGTCGTCCTGCCGAGATGCGAACCGGGTGTACAGCGAGGCCGTGATGACGTGCATCGGGACGGCGTTGGCGATCGCCTCCTCGACGGTCCACCGACCCTCGCCGGAGTCGTCGACGTAGCCGGTCAGCTTGTCCAGGTGCTCGTCCTCCTCCAGCGCCTTGACCATCAGGTCCAGCAGCCAGGAGCGGACCACGGTGCCGCGACTCCACGCCTTGAACGAGCCCGGGACATCCTTGACGATGTCCTTGACCTCCAGCAGCTCCCAGCCCTCGGCGTAGGCCTGCATCATCCCGTACTCGATGCCGTTGTGGACCATCTTCGCGTAGTGCCCGGCACCGACCTCGCCGGCGTGCACGAAGCCCTCGTCGCGGGGGCCCTCCGGCCGGAGCGCGTCGAAGATCGGCATGCACCGCTCGACCAGAGCGGCATCACCGCCGACCATCAGCCCGTAGCCGTTCTCCAGCCCCCAGACGCCGCCGGAGACACCGCAGTCCAGGTAGCCGATGCCCTTGGGTTTCAGCAGCTCGGCATGCGCGGCGTCGTCGGTGAACCGGGAGTTGCCGCCGTCGATCACCAGGTCGCCCTCGTCGAGCAGGTCGTTCAGGGCGGTCACGGTGTCGGTGGTCGGCTTGCCGTGCGGGACCATGATCCAGACGACCTTGGGGCTGGGCAGGCCCTCGACCAGGTCCGCCAGCGAGGCGACGTCGCTGATGTCGGGGTTGAAGTCGAATCCGGTGACCTCATGGCCGGCGTTGCGCAGGCGCTGGCGCATGTTGCCGCCCATGCGGCCGAGCCCGATCAGTCCGATGTGCATGGCAGAGTCCCTTCAAGATCGGTCGGCGAGATCTTCAGCTGGTGATCCGGACCGGCATCAGCAGGTACCGGTAGCTGGCGTCGTCCGGCCCGTCCTGCTCCGGCTGCGGGGAGATCACGGCCGGCTTGCGCGGTTCGGTGAACGACAGCCTGGCCAGCGGCGTGTCCAGCGCGCCGAGGCCGTCCAGCAGGAACTGCGGGTTGAACGCGATCGACAGTTCCTCGCCCACCAGCGTCGCCTCCACCGCCTCGGAGGCCTGGGCGTCCTCACCCTGGCCTGCCTCGAGGGTGAGGGCGCCGTCGGCGAAGCTCAAGTGCACAGGGGTGTTCCGCTCCGCCACCAGCGCCACCCGGCGGACGGCGTCCGTCAGCGCCTGGGTGGCGACGATCGCGTGGATCGGGGCGGACTCCGGGAACAGCGCCCGGACCTTCGGGTACTCGCCGTCCACCAGCAGGGACGTCGTCCGCCGGCCGCCGGCCTCGAACCCCACCATCTCGGTGCTGCCGCCGGTGCTGAGTGCGAAGGTGACGTCCGCGCCGGTGCCGAGGGCCTTGGCCACGTCGGACAGGGTGCGGGCGCGCACCAGGGCGACGTCGGAGGCGGCCGGATCGCCGGGGTGCCAGGCGATGGTGCGCATCGCCAGCCGGTAGCGGTCGGTGGCCAGCAGGGTCAGCTGGTCACCCTCGACCTCGACCCGGATGCCGGTCAGGATCGGCAGCGTCTCGTCCCGGCTGGCGGCGACCCCGACCTGCTGCACCGCCTGGGCGAAGTCGGCGCCGGGCACGGTGCCGGAGGCCTCCGGCATGCTCGGCAGGCTCGGGTACTCCTCGACCGGCATGGTCAGCAGCGTGAACCGCCCGGAGCCGCAGGTCACCGAGACCTTCGAGCCGTCGGTGGTGATGTCCACCGGCTTGCCCGGCAACGCCTTCGAGATGTCGGCCAGCAGCCGGCCCGAGACCAGCGCCGTGCCGCCGTCCATCACCTCGGCCGGGATCTCGACCCGGGCGGAGACCTCGTAGTCGAAGCTCGACAGCCGCAGGATGCCCGCGGGATCGGCGTCCAGCAGCAGGCCGGCGAGCACCGGGACCGGCGGACGGCTCGGCAGAGCTCGCGCGGCCCACGCCACCGCATCGGCGAGTGCATCGCGCTCGACCCGAAGTTTCAACGCGGACGCCCTCCTCGGCTGGTTCGGCTGCTCGACCCGCTAGGCGACCGGTCGCCCGGCCACCCGACCTGCGCGCCCGGGCAGGGAGCCGGGGCGATACGGCTGATCGGGTGAGGGAGACAGTACGCGACGGGGGTGTCAGCCCGGTACTCACAACGACCGCCGTCTTGGTTCGGCGGCCGGATCGGGTTCGGGGTCAACTGTGGGCGGATCAGCCATCTACTCGAAGAACTCTTCAGGGTTTGTCGTAGCGCCTGTTGATGCTGGGGATACCCGCCTGCGTCGCAGGTCAACCGGCTTCCGGTAGGTGGACGACCTGTAGAGGGCGGCACCGGGCGCGGTGGGTGGACGGTGGACGGCGTACCGCTGCCCCACCGCCGCCTGCCGGGTTCTCCCCACCGTGCCGCCGGCCGGCCACAGCCGCTCCCCAGCCCCGGCCGGGATATCCCCTGCCTCGTCCACGGCCGGTTCTGCCCGGTTGCGGCGGGTGTCCGGAATGGTGACCGCTCGCGCCGTCCACAAGGTTTTCCCCACCTGTGCACGAAGCGTATCCATTCGCAACGGTGAGCTGCGAGGCAAATGTTGCTTTGCGTGACCAGCGTGACGGGGATGCACCGGTCGCCACGATCCCCGGCGACCCCGGCGCCGCGTCGGGCGCCGTCAGCCCCGTGACGTCTGCTTGATCCGGTTGGTCAGCTCGGTCACCTGGTTGTAGATCGAGCGGCGCTCCGCCATCAGCTGCCTGATCTTTCGGTCGGCGTGGATGACGGTGGTGTGGTCCCGGCCGCCGAACAGCTGGCCGATCTTGGGCAGGCTCAGATCGGTCAGTTCGCGGCACAGGTACATGGCGATCTGCCGAGCGTTCACCAGGGTTCGTGACCGGCTCGACCCGCACAGGTCCTCTATCGTCAGAGTGAAATAGGCGGCCGTCTGGGCCATGATCATCGCGGGTGTTATCTCGGGAGTGTCCTCGGTCGGGATCAGGTCCTTGAGCACGATCTCGGCCAGGCTCAGGTCCACCTGCTGGCGGTTCAGGCTGGCGAACGCCGTCACCCGGATCAGCGCACCCTCCAGCTCGCGGATGTTCGTCGAGATCTTGCTGGCGATGTATTCCATCACGTCGTCGCGGACCTCGAGGCGCTCGCCGATCGCCTTCTTCCGCAGGATCGCGATCCGGGTCTCCAGGTCGGGCGGCTGCACGTCGGTGATCAGGCCCCACTCGAATCGGGACCGCATCCTCTCCTCGAAGCCGGCCAGCTGCTTCGGCGGCAGGTCGCTGGTGATCACAACCTGCTTGTTCGCGTTGTGCAGGGTGTTGAAGGTGTGGAAGAACTCCTCCTGCGTCTGCACCTTGCCCTGCAGGAACTGGATGTCGTCGATCATCAGCACGTCCATGTCGCGGTAGCGGCGCTGGAACGCGCTCGCCTTGTCGTCCCGGATGCTGTTGATGAAGTCGTTGGTGAACTCCTCCGAGTTCACGTACCGCACCCGGACGCCCGGGTAGAGGTTCTGTGCGTAGTGGCCGATCGCGTGCAGCAGGTGGGTCTTGCCCAGGCCGGACTCGCCGTAGACGAACAGCGGGTTGTAGGCCCGGGCCGGCTGCTCGGCGACGGCGACCGCGGCGGCGTGCGCGAACCGGTTGCTGGCCCCGATCACGAACGTGTCGAAGGTGTACTTGGGGTTCAGCCGGGCCGGCTCGGACTGCCGCTGCTGGTTCCTGCTGGGCACGACGTCCAGGCGCTCCACCGTCGGTGCGTCCAGATGCCGGCTGTCCGCGGTGCGAGAGTCGGTCGAGCGGGCGTCGGTGCTGCGCCGGTCGGTGGGTAGCGCGTCGGCCTGGTAGCCGGATCGTCCTTCGTGCTCGTCGTCCCGGCCCTGTGCGGTGGGCGTGTCACCGGTCGGTTCGACGTCCTCGAACAGGAGTCCCGGCCGGCCGTGATCTACCGCCGCCTGACCGCCCGTTCGGCCTGCGGGCGCCGCCTGGGCCGACCGGTCGAGGTGGCGGACGTCGATCACGTCCTCGCCGTCCTCGAGGGTGGCGGCGGTCGCGAGCTCCGACCCCGAGGACTCGCTCGTGACCAGCCCGGGGTCGACGGTGACGGCCAGCCGGACGGGATATCCGAGTTGCTCGCTGAGGACCGCGACGATGGTCTCGCGGACCCGCTGCTCGAGGATCTCCTTGGTCAGGTCGTTCGGGGCGGCCAGCAGGGCCGTGCCGTCGAGCAGGCCGACGGGACGCGCGAGGCGGACGAAGGCGCGCTGCTGGGGGGTCACCCCGGCACCGTCGAGTGCGTCGATGGCCCTCCTCCACAGGATGGGGAAGGCCTCCTCAGACGTGGCCAAGGGTGCTCACCTTCTCCGGCCGCCCAGGGCCATCGTCCCCACCTTTATCCACAGCATGTGCAAACAGGCGGATGCCTCTGATCGGTATCCGGTGCCCTTGTCTGCATGGTGCTGTGGCCTGCTGCTGCCGTGCCTGCCCCGGTCAGGTCCCGGCACCCGCTCCGGGCGGAGCGCGCAAAACGGTCTACGAGTTCGGGCGTGTCGGCGCCGGCGCGGCAATCCGTAGGGAGGACCATAGCTTGTGTATGCCCGTCAGGCGATGGCCTCACGATGCCACGTTGCCTCGGCAGAGCGTCGTCACGCTGCGGGTTCAGGCGGTCGCGATGGCTTCGTCGTGCCGGTCGCGGCAGCTTTGCCGTGGCGATCGCGGCAGCTTCGTCGGCAACTTTGTCGTGCCGGTCGCGGCAGCTTTGTCGTGGCGATCTCGTGACCGTCAACTGCGCTCGGCAGCACCGGCCGGCCGGTTTGACCCGCCACCTCGGCCGCCCGTACCGTGGTGGAGCTTGACGGCGGCCTGGCTTCGCATGTCCACGTGCTGAACGTGGGCGTCCGATGGAGGCCGGTGTCGTCGGGGGCATGCACTCGCATGGCCATCCTCTGCACGGGCCTGCACGATCAGACCGGGAGTCATCAGGTGAGCAAGCGGACGTTCCAGCCCAACAACAGGCGCCGTGCCAAGACCCACGGGTTCCGCCTGCGGATGCGCACCCGCGCGGGCCGTGCCATCCTCTCGGCTCGCCGCCGCAAGGGCCGCGAAGAACTGTCCGCCTGAGCTGTGCTTCCGGCTGCGAATCGGATGCGCAGCGGCGCGGATTTCGCTGCTGCAGTGCGCCGCGGACGCCGCGTCGTGCGGCCGACCGTCGTGATGCATTATCGCGTCGGCACGGCGTCGGCCCGTCCTGATCATGGCGGTCGGGTAGCGCCGTCCGCCTCCACACCGGTCCCCACGTCCGGGCCGTCTCCGCTGCCCACTTCCACACCCGGCTCCGGTTCAGTGCCGGACTCTGCTGGTGCCCACGCTGCTGGTGCCCACGCTGCTGGTGCTCCCGGTGCCGGTGCCGCCCCTCCTGCTCTGGTCGGCTTCGTGGTCTCCAGAGCGGTTGGCGGCTCGGTGACGCGCAACCGGGTGAAGCGACGGCTCCGGCACATGATCTCCGCCCACCTGAACGGACTGCCGGCCGGCTCCCTGCTCGTCGTCCGGGCCACGCCGGCTGCCGCCGTAGCTCGGGAACGGGTATCAGCGGACGTCGAGAGTGCGCTGGCCGCAGTGAGGCCGCGGTGACAGTCCGATTGCCTTCTGTAAGGCTCTGGCCACGTCTTGTCATCGTGGGTTTGCTGCACACCTACCGCGCCGTCGTCTCTCCCTGGTACGGGCCCGTCTGCCGGTTCTACCCCAGCTGTTCGGAGTACGCGCTGATCGCGGTCCGCCGGCACGGGGTCCTGCGTGGCTCCTGGCTCGCCGGCCGTCGACTGCTTCGGTGCCATCCCTGGAACTCCGGCGGTGTCGACCTCGTTCCTCCGGTGGCTGATCGCGCCGGTGCTGACTCCTTCATCGGCGAGCCCCCGGCTCGACATCCCGCGCCGTCGTCGGACCGACGTGTCGCCTGACCCGGCGAGGAGCCGATGACCCAGATCCTCAGGCCACTCGAGATAGTCGTCGCGTGGATCATGGTGCACTTCCACGGCGCGCTCTCGGCCGTCGGCCTACCCGCAGCCTCCGGGTGGACCTGGGCGTTGTCGATCGTCGGCCTCGTCATCGTGATCCGCATTCTGCTCATCCCGCTCTTCGTCAAGCAGATCAAGGCGTCGCGCGGGCTTCAACTGGTTCAGCCCGAGATCAAGAAGATCCAGCAGAAGTACAAGGGCAAGACCGATCAAGCCTCCCGTCAGGCCATGACCCAGGAGACGATGGCGGTATACAAGGCGAACGGCACCAACCCGTTCGCCTCGTGCCTGCCCATAGTGCTGCAGGCGCCGATCTTCTTCGCCCTGTTCCGGGTGCTGAACGGCCTGTCCGGCATCGCCAACGGCACGAAAGAGCCGATCGGTGCGATGACCCGGGCCATGGCTCATCAGGCCGAGCAGTCCAGGCTCTTCGGTGCTCAGTTGTCGTCGTCGTTCCTGGGATCCAGCGCCGTCTCTGTCAAGGTGTTGACCATCCTTCTGATCGTGCTGATGTCCGCGAGCACGTTCACCTCGCAACGCCAGCTGATGATGAAGAACATGCCGGCGGCAGCACTCGACAACCCCATCGCCCAGCAGCAGAAGATCCTGCTGTACGTGCTACCGCTCGTGTTCGCCGTCTCTGGTGTCAATTTCCCGATCGGCGTGCTGCTCTACTGGTTGACCACCAACGTCTGGTCAATGGGTCAGCAGTTCTACGTGATCCGCCGGATGCCGGCGCCGGGCTCACCCGCGGAAAAGGCGCTGCAGGAGCGTCGCGCCAAGCGCGGGAAGGCCGTCGTCGAGCGGGCCAGCAGCAATGGCGCCGTGACGCCCCTGGCCGATGCTTCGGTGGAGCCAGAGTCCAAGCAGCGCGCTCAACCAAAACGGCAATCGAAGAGCAAGCGCACGGGCCCCCGGTCGGCCGGCCCGTCGACCCGCCCTGGAACCAAGAACGTTTGAGCAAGCCCAACATGTCGTGGCACGCATTGCCGGGCATCACCTTCGGGACGTCGAACCACCCCGTCTGCCAGCCGCACGCCGGCGCGGGACGAGCAACAGCAAGGAGAACGTGCGATGAGTGAGACCAATGAGCTGGACCTCGACTCCACGAACGATGAGTCCGTGAGTAATGAGTCTGTGACCGGCACGCCCGACTCTGACGTGATCGAGTCCGAAGTCGTGGATGAGCAGGGGGCGTCGGGCAGCTCACGCCGCGGCTCCGTGCGGGATCTGGAAGAGGAAGGCGAGGTTGCTGCCGACTATCTCGAGGAACTGCTGGACATCATCGACGTGGACGGTGACATCGACATCGACGTCGAGAACGGGCGCGCTTCGTTGGCGATCCTCGCGGAGGGTGGCAGCGATCGGAGCCTGCGTCGGCTGGTGGGGACCAGTGGTGAGGTGCTCGAGGCTTTGCAGGAACTGACGCGATTGGCCGTACAGGCGAGCACTGGTGAACGCAGTCGCTTGATGTTGGACGTGGCCGGGCACCGAGCTGCTCGCCGCAAGCTTGTATCTGAAAAGGCAAGGGCTGCATGCGAGGACGCACGGGCTAGCGGCGCACCCGTCAGCCTGGAACCGATGACCGCATTCGAGCGCAAGATCGTGCACGACGTCGTCGCGGAACTAGGGTTGAAGAGCGAGTCTGACGGGATGGATCCGAACAGGCATGTCGTGATCGTTCCGGCGTCCTGAGAGTACGTCCCGCCACCTGCCTGCCACGGCATCGGCGTGTTCCACGTGAAACAGTCTTCCTGGCTCAGGGCCGGTGCACGCAGGTGCGCTGGAGACCGATCGCAGACGAGGCAAGTGAACGCTTCAACTCCAAGCCTCTGCGCATTCAATTCTTCACTCTTGGACCGACAGTTCGAAGTCTGTGCTGCTAGACATTGGCCTGCGGACGGCAGCCACGGCAGCCACTCGGCCGCTTGAACGCCATGGGCCGTCGTAGCTGATCGCTCACTGGCTGCGCCACGATGTAGTGCTCAGAAGCGGGCCCGACAAGCTGCTTCGTAGACCCATCGGAGGCCATGTCATGGACATTGCACCGGACCCGCCCGCCACCGCGGCGTCCCTCTTTCGCGAGCGTCTTGGCCTGGTCGTGCAATACGCAGAGCTGCTTGCCACCTCGGGAGTGGAACGTGGCCTGATCGGACCACGGGAAGTCCCGCGGCTCTGGGAACGGCACATCGTGAATTGCGCAGTGATTCAGGAGCAGGTTCCGCAGCACGCCAGGCTCGCCGACGTCGGCTCGGGAGCAGGGTTGCCTGGGCTCGTCCTGGCGATTGCTCGACCGGATCTGACGGTCACCCTGATAGAGCCCTTGCTTCGGCGCACGACCTGGTTGCTCGAGGTGGTGCATGGGCTTGGGCTGGTCAATGCCGAGGTTCTTAGGGGACGAGCAGAGCAGGTAGCCGCCTCGACGACTCCCTTTGATGTGGTCACGGCACGAGCGGTGGCGCCGTTCCCGGCCTTGCTGGATGTCTGCCTTCCGCTGCTCGCGCCTCGAGGGGTGCTGCTAGCAATGAAAGGTACCGGCGCTGCGGAGGAACTGACGCGTTCAGCGGGACGACTGGAACAGGCGCACGCCACGGGTCACATCGAAAAGTGCGGCGTAGGCGTCGTCGATCCGCCCACGACGGTCGTGAGAATCGCGATCGGGTTGTAGCGACGAGGCTGCAGATCTAGAGGACACGTCGCGCGTCCACAGCCGCCTCCACAGGCCCATCGGTTGTTCGTGCAGGCCCAGCACCCGGGGTCCGCCAACGGTTGCAGTTATCCCCAGTTGTGGGCAATCAGTTCAGGACTGGCCCAGCATGACTGTCAGCGGCAGGGCCAGCTGATCATCGCGATGTTTCACGGGAAACGAACGAACGGATCTGTCGCATCAACGTATGTTTAGAGGCGCAGCCTCACGAGCAGCCATGCAATCTTGCGCTAGTGCTGGAGGCCAGTGCGGGGCTCAGCCGTCGTGGGGCAAGGGGGGATTGGTTTCAGGGCCGATCATCATCACGCTGCCGTCGACGCGGGCAGCTCCAGGAGTGGTGACAACTGCGGCCAGCTTCTGCTGTACCGCTGGCCCAGCTGGTGGACGGCCGCACAGTAGAGCGAAGTTGGCCGTGACCAGCATGACGCACATTGGGCAACCGTAAACGATGCTGATCTTTGAGCTGCTGCACATCGGGCGGTGCGGTGGCTCAGCAGTACGCCCCTCCCAGACGATGTTGCTATCGCCATACGCGCGACCAACTGCTGTCACGGCGGCGGTCCTGCAGTGCACGACCAAGGCGGCGTCACACGTCCCGCCAGCCCAGCAGCAGATCCTTTAGTGGTTTCCACTATTGGCGCCTGACAGCAGGGAAGGGACCGGGAGCCGACGGAGCCCAAGCCCTTCGTTAAACCAAAGACCGCCACGGCTGGTAAGTTGGGGCTGGCCGCGATGTTTCACGTGAATCGTCCTGGGGGCCAGGTCTCTATGTGTGGGCCAGCCGGTATGGCATCGGCCGCCTAGAGCTCTTCATGACCAAAGGTGCCGGGACAGCCGCACGAGCGGCACGGCATCGGCAGGCATTGCGGCTCGTGTATAGGCCGCGGCGCAACGTTTGGACCGACTGCCTGACCATGGTGAGAATAGCCTCCAGAGCGTCAGGGACCCTGTCAGACCGGGCTTCAAGGTACAAGCAAGCGCCCGGGGGATAGAGGGTGCTGAACACTGCCTAGCACCGGCACGGCTGAGACTCCACCCACGCCACTTCCCAGATCACAATCACTTGTCTAGGTAGACGCGGAGCCACTCGGATTTTGCTGACCCGCACCTGGACTCCCGTCCTTGGAACAGGCGCCAGGTCCATTCCAGGTCCGCGCAGCAAGTGAACCGGATCACCAACACGAGAGCCTCCAACGGTGGCCACGTAGGGGAATCTCTGGACGGTTGGGCGAAGGCGTCTGGGCGGTTGGGTTGTTTCACATGAACCGATGCACCTGCGGCGAACAGCAACCTGCTGAAGCGATACTGATCTTGTCCAGGCCCTCGAATGCACGCCCAGGCCGCGTCGTCCAAATGAAACCGCCACTGCCCCCTGTGCTGGCCTTGACTCAGCCCTGAGCGTCCACCCTGCGCCGCCGACTGCTCGTGGCGTGACTGCCTACGCTGAGCGGCCTGGCCTAGCAGTGTCGAGGCATGCTCTACAGGTCTTACCAGACACCGTCATCACCTGAGCGGAGTCGCAGTCATGACTCGGCCCCGCAAGAGGTGTGGGCGGGAGTGCGTCAGCTTGTCCACAGGAAAGCCGCACACCGGCGTGACTTCTGTCGATTGGCCTAGACTCGCTCGATCGTGACGCATGGTCTCAGCCAAAAATCAGTCGCTGCCGGACTGTCGCCACCATCTTCGGCGTCAAGTAGGCGAGAAGATGTAGCTGCGCGATGAGGGAAGGGATTTTGGTGAGCGAATTGGGCTGGCCGTCGGGAAAGCTAAGGCGAGTGGTCAACGGCTTGGGATGGCCAAGGGGTAGTCAGAACTCCAAGGTTTCCCGTGAAACATCACCGTTGAGCGGTGATTCGGAGCACCCATTGAGTGCTCAGAAGTCACCCACATCACGCGCGCGACCGCCTGCGAACGTGGTTGACATCGCGGCAGCTGAGGCGGAAGAACGTACACCTGTGGCTCTGTCTCATTCAGCCGCTCCCGCCGCCACGACATCAACAGCCGGCGTGAGCACCCCTGTTCTCCAAGCACCGCCCCCATCCGAGAAGACGAGCGACGACGTCCACCCGACCGTGGCGCCTGCATTGGAACCGCCGCAAGTGATCCACCTGCGCCCACATTCGGCCGAACCTTCGCCGGGGGCTGCGAAATTACCTAGCGATCAGATCCTGGAGAACGGCCCCCTGAGTCACGGAGCGCCGTCGACCTCTCCTGAGCCTGCCGGCGTGAAGGTTGTCCCGGCGCCTGGCGCTGGCGAACTCGCAACGGATGAGTCCGATGACGCAGAGGCCGGTGCCCCGTCGTCCAGCGTCAGTCCGCCGCTGGCAGCTCAGATTTCCCCAGCACCTCAGGTTCCAGCAGCGCTGGCTCAAGCGAGTGAGGCGCTGGCTCGCGAACTCGCACACAGCAATGCGGCGAACATTGAGGCTGAATCCCGCTCGGTGTCCGTCAACCGTCCATGGCTCGAGGTTGAGCCTAATCCCGCCCTGGTGAGCCATCAGATGTCAACCGACTCCGCTCCACCCGCCAGCGTCGACTCCGGGAATGCCGGCAGCCCGGCCCTTGTCGAGTCCATTTCCCTGATGGACGAGTCGACCCCGTTGGCGATGGAGGTAGCAGAGGACACCCGCCGACGCATCGCCCTCACCGGCCGGCGCTTTCCGCGACCACGCCATACCCGAGTGATGACAGTTGCGAATCAGAAGGGCGGGGTCGGTAAGACGACCACTACCGTGAACATGGCAGCGGCCCTGGCTCAGGCAGGGCTCCGCGTGCTGGTGCTCGATATCGACCCTCAAGGCAACGCTTCCACCGCCCTGGGCATCGATCACCACGCAGAAGTACCGAGCATCTACGACGTCTTGGTGGAGGCCCGGCCGCTGGCCGAAGTGATCCAGCCATGCCCCGAGATCGAGAATCTCTGGTGTGCCCCTGCCACCATCGACCTGGCGGGTGCGGAGATCGAACTGGTTTCTCTGGTAGCTCGGGAGTCCCGCCTGAAGCGGGCTGTCGGCAGCTTCCTGGAGCGGGCCGGCGACAGCCCCGAAAGACTCGACTACATCCTGATCGACTGCCCGCCGAGTCTGGGTCTTCTCACGGTCAACGCCTTCGTTGCGGCCCGCGAGGTGCTCATTCCCATCCAGTGCGAGTACTACGCCTTGGAAGGCTTGTCGCAGCTGTTGCGCAACGTGGAACTGATCAAAGGACACCTGAACCCGACATTGCACGTGTCGACCATCCTGCTGACCATGTACGACGGTCGAACTCGGCTCTCGTCGCAGGTCGCTGACGAGGTTCGGGCCCACTTCCCGTCCGAGGTCCTGCGCACGACGGTCCCGCGCTCGGTTCGGATCTCCGAGGCGCCGAGTCATGGGCAGACGGTCATGACCTACGATCCAGCGTCAAGTGGTGCACTTTCGTACCTCGAGGCGGCCAGAGAGCTTGCCGAGCAAGTACTGACGAGTGATGCATCAGACCGGCACGACGCAGCAGAGGGGACAGCATGAGCGAGAAGCGGCGAGGCCTAGGGCGCGGTCTTGGGGCGCTCATTCCACCGGCCCCGCCGTCGAGGGGAGGCTCCGACCGACCTGTCGATGTTTTCTTTCCTGATCGGGGAGATGACGCCGCCGAGGTCTCGGATGCAGTCGAATCGTCGGGGAGCTTGGCTGCTCAGGCCAGCGCGGCGCCGGAAAGCACGGCAGACACCAGCGCAGTCACTGACGCCAGCGCGGCTGCTCGGGCCGTCGCGGGCGACCCTGATACCGATGCAGCAACGGAGCAGGTGACCGAGAGCAGGACCGCCGTCCCCGCTCCGGCGGCCCCGCCGCTGAGCGAGACCACGACGTCCACTCCGGACGGTTTGGTGCCCGTGCCGGGCGCGTACTTCGCCGAGCTGCCGGTTGAGGCCATCGGTCCCAACCCGCGCCAGCCGCGGCAGGTCTTCGACGAGGAAGAGTTGGCCGAGCTGGTGCACTCGGTGAAGGAGATCGGCGTCCTGCAGCCGGTCGTCGTCCGGCCGACAGGGGCGAAGGACGGTTCGCCGGCCTTCGAGTTGGTGATGGGCGAGCGCCGGTGGCGCGCCAGTCGTGATGCCGGCCTCGAGCGCATCCCTGCCATCGTGCGCGAGACCTCGGACGACGTCCTGCTGCGCGACGCCCTGCTGGAGAACCTGCACCGCAGCCAGCTCAATCCGTTGGAAGAGGCGGCCGCCTACCAGCAACTGCTGGATGACTTCGGCTGCACCCACGAAGACCTCGCCACCCGGATCGGTCGGTCCCGGCCGCAGATCAGCAACACGATCCGGCTACTCCGCCTGCCACCCGTCGTTCAGCGCCGGCTGGCTGTCGGCGTCCTGTCCGCCGGCCATGCTCGCGCCCTCCTGGGGCTCGAGGACGCCGACGCCATGGACAAGCTGGCCCAGCGCATCGTCAACGAGGGGATGTCCGTACGAGCCACTGAGGAAGCCGTCGCTGTTACCGATGGTGACGCGCCAGCTCCCGCGGCCCGGCGCAAGCCTCGCGCGGGCGGTCATCATGGCGAACTTGACGAGCTGGCCACCCGGCTCGCCGACCGGCTGGACACCCGGGTGTCGATCTCGCTCGGCCGCAGCAAGGGCAAGCTCAGCGTCGAGTTCGCCAGTGTGGAGGATCTGAACAGGATCCTGGACATCTTGGCCCCGGAGGAGCGCAAGGCCTTTCAGTCCTGATACCCGAGTAGCAACCCTAGGTGAGGTCTGGCGACGGTGCGTCACCAGATCGGCGATACTCCGCGGGCTGTGCAACCGCACGTGCTCCAGTCCCGAAGGTCTCCTGCAGTTCGAGTTCCGCGTCGACCACGGCTGCCAGCCGCCGGATGCCCTCCCGGATCCGCTCCGGAGTCGGGTAGCAGTAGGACAGCCGCAGATGGTTGCGTCCCTGGCCGTCTGCATAGAACGCGGTTCCGGGCACGTAGGCGACTCGCTGGGTGACGGCCCGGGGCAGCATGGCCTTGGCATCCAGGCCCGCGGGCAGTTGCAGCCAGACGTAGAAGCCACCCTTCGGCACCGTCCACGTCGCGCCTGGCAGGAGATCCTCGAGACCGGCCAGCATGGCATCGCGGCGTTCTCGGTAGAGCTCCCGGAAGACGCCTACCTGATGCTTCCAGTCGTGGTTCCGCAGGTAGCTCGACACCGCCAGCTGGCTGAACGAACTGGGGCAGAGGATGGCGGCCTCGCTCGCCAGCACGAGCCGTTCCCGGACCGCATGCGGCGCAACGGCCCAGCCGACCCGGTACCCGGGCGCGAAGGTCTTCGAGAACGATCCGAGGTACACGACGCCGTCGGGATCCAGGCTGTGCAGCGACGGCAGCGGATCGCCATCGAAGCCGAGCAGCCCGTACGGGTCGTCCTCCAGGACCAGAATCCCATGGCTGCGGGCGATCTCGATAACCTCTGGCCGGCGGTCCGCAGCCATCGTCACCCCAGCAGGGTTGTGATGGTTGGGCACCGTGTACAGCAACTTCACCCGGCGCCCCTCGCGTGTCAGGCGTTCCACGGTGGCCCGCAGGGCGTCGGGTTGCAGCCCGTGCCCATCCATCGGCACGTGGACGACGTCCGCCTGGTAGGAGCGGAACACCCCGAGGGCGCCGACGTAGCTGGGGGCCTCCGCCAGGACGACGTCGCCCGGGTCGATGAAGACGCGCGTCACCAGATCCAACGCCTGCTGCGAGCCGGTGGTGACAACGATGTCGTCCGGATGGGCCTCGACACGTTGCGGGGCCATCACATCGAGGATCTGCTCACGCAGGCCTGGATCGCCCTGGCCCGACCCGTACTGCAGCGCGACCTGGCCGTGCTCCGTGACCAGGGTCCGCAGCGTCGCTCCGACCACGTCCAGGGGAAGCGCGGCCAGGTACGGCATCCCGCCGGCCAGGGACACGACCTCCGGCCGGCTGGCGACGGCGAACAGGGCGCGGATCTCGGAAGCGGTCATGCCCCGGGTGCGTTCCGAGTAGGCGTCCACCCAGCGATCCAGGCGGGAGGCCCTTGAGTCGCCCGGCCCGGTGTCCCGCCGCCCGGTGAGCTGGCCGGGGGAGAGGCCGGCCGGCCGGGGCTGTGGCGGCTCGGTGGGCGACGGTGGTGCAGGTGGCGCGCCCGGCAGTCCTACCCCCGGTTCGGTGGATACGGGACCCGATCTCGCGGGGAGGTCGGAAGCGGATGCAGGACCCGATCGGCCGGTTGCGGCTAGAGTGGTCGGATCGGACGGTGGGGATGGCGGGGGCGGAAG
>CALMAR010000016.1 GCA_937859855.1 uncultured Kineosporia sp. | reverse complement strand
CGGTCGATCTCATACAGCCCGTGCCGCGTCACAGCCACCGCGATCGCGATCGGGATCAGCCAGATCGCGATCTGGCTGACCAGGTCGGCCAGGCCGCCGTCGTCCACCGCGGAGCGGGTGATCACGTCCGCCAGGTTGAAGACGGCGGTCAGCGCGATGAAGAAGCCGGCCGCAGCCAGCAGCCACTTCAGCTGAGCCCGCCCGGCACCCTGCGAACGGCGCCAGCGGATCAGCAGGCTGATCACCAGCACCAGCTGGACCAGCGCGTAGTAGCCCAGCAGCCAGCCGTTCACCAGGGTGTCCAGAGTGTGCCGGGGCAGCCCAGCGATCGGGGCCAACCGGACCGGCGTCGCGACCCCCGGGTACTCCACGCTGACCCCGACTCCGGCGCAGATGACCAGGGCCACCCCGAGGACGGCGTACAGGCTGAACGCCACCGGCCCCCAGAACCGGCCGGGCTGGCGGCCGTCAGGAAAGTAGAGCAGCAACACGAACAGGGCGCCGAAAGCGATCAGCCAGGTCCAGTTGTCCAGCCAGGCGGCCCAGCTGACCAGGGCCGCCGGGAGCCGATGCCCTTGCCGGTGCAGGTTCAGCAGTCCCTGGACGCAGTTGCTGGAGGCGCCGGTGACCCCCACTACCAGCAGCGCCCAGGCCGTGACATTGCCGCGCACCCGCAGCACCAGGAAGCCGCCGATTCCGCCGAACCAGAACGCATCGCTCAGGTAGCAGATCTGCGCAATCCGCCATTGTCCATCAGCGGTGGGCGACAGCAGGTTGAGTACCAGACCGGCCACGGTCGCCGCCAGCACGGCCCCGATCAGCCCGGCCACCAGAGCCGTCCGCCGGGTCCCCGGGGCACCCGTTGCGGCACCGCTGCCCGCAGATCGCGGCGGATCGCCTCCTGGGCGGCGTTCAACCCCCACATCCCTACCGGCCACCAGCGCTGCCCCTTTCAGCGGTGCCGGACCAGCCTGGCCAGCGCTCGGAAGGGAGTGCCGACCAGATGGATGGTGCTGCGAACCGCGGCGTTGTAGCGGACGTTCTTGGCGTTGTGCCAGAGCCGCTTACGGTCCACGATCACCGAGACCACGTCAACGTCCTTGGCCTGGGATCCCAGCCGATGAGCCAGGTTTCGCATGGTTGCGGCCCAGAATCGGTCCTCCATGAACTTCATCACGGGCATGCCAAGATCCCAGATCGGGTCATTGGGCCGGATCAGCACCTGCACCTGCAGCGTGGTGTCTCTGACTGGATCCGAGCTGCCCGCGGCCGGGTCGCTGAACCCGGACGCTTGCGGCGTCTCGTGTGCCGAAAAGGTGATCATCCCGGCGAACATGTGGCCCTCGGGGGTCATGAAGCTGAACGACTCGTCGTCGGCGTAGATCACCAGCACGCCCGTGGTCAGCTTCAGCCCGGCTCCGGTGTTCACCGAGATCGGCGCCACGTCGCCGGGATTGATCCCTTCGATGGCTCCGTAGAAGCGGTTGCCGTTGGGCCAGAACTCGCCGAAGTGGCTGCGCCACAGAGCGATTGCTTCCTGCGGAGTGGCCACTGAGCCGATCGGCAGGGTGTAGGTGCGCTGCCACAGCCGCCCGAAACCCTGCATCGGCCCGGTCACCCGGCGGCCAGCAATGCCCCAGCCGTTGATCGCCGCGTCGGCCCCGGTGCCCACCGCCAGCCTGGCCCCGTCCACCTTGGCCCAGTGCGCGACGTCCGACCGCGCCGGAGGTTGCTGTTCGGCGGACGGGGGCTCGCCCTGGGCCGGCAGCCCGGCGCTCATGCCGCACGCTCGCTGGCGGCCTTGAGGGCAGACTCCTCATCCGGATGGATGTGGATCGCCTCGTCCAGCCGGGTCAGGTTGAAGATCTGGCAGTAGTGATCGGTCAGGCCGAAGGCCATCAGCTGCTGCTTGGCCCGGTTCGCCCGCACCAGCACGGTGACCAGCATCCCGATCCCGGAGCTGTTCATGTAGGCCAGCCCGGTGAAGTCGAGAATCACCACCTTGGTCGGGCTCTGGCTCGCCTCCTCCCAGGCCGCGTTGAGCACCTGCTCACAGGCGGCGGTGACGTCGCCCCTGACGGCGATGACGGCGACAGCTGGTGATTCGCGCCGCACTGACATGTCGATGCTGACCGAAGCCATGTTCGCTACCCCTGTCCCGAGGATGTGATGTCGGCCGGGTCGACCAGCTGAATGAAGTCGACCAGGCGGGTGATGGTGAAGATGTGCTTGTAGTGGTCGCTCAGGCCGAGCGCGGAGATCACCCGGTGTTGCGAGCGGGCCATGGCCAGGACACCGACGATCACGGCGATGCCGGTGGAATTGATGTAGTCGACCCGGCTGAAGTCCAGTAGCACGGTGGCCGGGTCACCGTCGGCCATGGCTTGGATATAGGCTTGCGGCAGAATGGTTTTGGCGCTGCCGTCGATCTCCCCACTGAGCCGGATGATGGCAGTTCCGGCAGCTTCGGAGGCTGGTTCCACGACCGCCTCACATCGGCTGGACATGATGATCCTCCTTGACAGTCGGGCTGGGCCGGGTGATCCGGAGCAGCAGCCGGGCGGTGTGGCGGGCCGGGTCAGCCGGATCCTGGACGATGTCCAGCTCGTCCACCATGCTGCGGATCAGGAACAGGCCCCAGCCGCGGGGGGTCTGGCGGCCGTCGAGTTTGGCGTCCAGATCGGGCATCTCGGGATGCTCCGGCAGCTCCCGCAGGCCGCCGTTGTCACTGACCAGCACTTCTACGCTGGCGCCATCGGAGCGGACACAGATGTCCACCGGCAGCGTGGGCTGGTTGTGGTTCCCGTGCTCGATCGCATTCATCACTGTCTCGGCCACCGCAGTGGCGAGCCGGTCGAGTTCGTCGGTGCTCAGATTGAGGCCTGAAACGGACTGACGGACACGCTGTTCCGCCTGACGTTCGCGCCCGGGCTCGCTGCGTTCACTGAACTCATCGAGCAGGCGCCAGGTTGTGGTCATGATTTCCCCTGTGCGAGTGGCACTTCGGTGAAAGTGGTCAGGGTGAACGCTGGCCGTGCGGATCGTTCGAGGGTGACCAGCGTGATGTCGTCCTCCTGCTCAACGTTGGGGCCGGTGAACGCGGAAAGTTCCATCAGCAGGGTGTCGATCAGTTTTTCTCCGCCGTCCGACTCACCGACCAGGCGGCTGAGCCGGCCGAAACCGAACATGTCCTTGCGGTTCTCGTCGTGGGCCTCGGCCAGTCCGTCGCTGTGCAACAGGATGCATTCGCCGGGGGCGAGCCGGTCCTGCGTCTCGTCGTACACCATTCCGGGCATCAGACCGAGCGGCATCCCGGTCGCCGTGATCTCCCGGACGCCGTCCGGCTGACTGGTCCGCACGTAGGGCAGGTTGTGTCCGGCGTTGGCGAAGACCAGCGTGCCGTCGGCCGGATCGAGGACCAGGGCACAGCAGGTGACGAACATGTGCGCCGGAATGTCGGTGCAGAGCAGGTCGTTCACCCGAGCCAGCACCGCCCCCGGTGAGGTCATCCGCGAGCTGGCCTCACGCAGCAGCGCGTGTGTGCTGGCCATCACCAGCGCCGCTGGAACTCCCTTGTCGGTGACGTCTCCGCAGATCAGCATCAGCCGTCCGTCGCTCAGCCGAGCGAAGTCGTAGAAGTCGCCGCCAATGGTCCGGGCCGGGCGGTAGAACGCGGCCACGTGGTAGCCGGGCAGGTCAGGCAGATCGCTGGGCAGGAACTGCTGCTGGATCAGCTGCGCCACCCGCAGCTCCTGCTCGATCCGTTCCACGTTGCGGGCCTGGGACTCCCGGTCCCGGACCAGCTGGTTGACCCGCATCGCCGGGGCGGCGTAACTGGCCAGGGTGTCCAGCAGCCGGCGATCGTCTGAGGAGTAGCCCTGCTCGGACAGCCGCGGGCCCAGGTTCAGGGTGCCGATCAGCTCACCACTGCTCACCAGCGGCACCACCAGGGCGATGCCCGCGGCTCGCAGTTCGCGAACGGCGGCGGAGTCCAGCTCCAGTTCGGCCAGCTCGACCGGGCCGCCGGCGTGCAGCAGGTAGACCAGCAGCGGATCGGACGGGGCGATCTGCACCTGCCTGCCCGGCGGCTGTACGGGACCCGAACCCGATCCCTCCCCTCCGGCCACCTGGTGCGCAGCCACCGCAGTTGCGCTGGCGGCGTCCACGGCGCCGGCCTTCTTCCGCCGCCAGCGGCCCAGCCATGGCCACGACTGTTCGTTCAGCCGCCCGATTCCGGATTCGCTCACGCAGCTGACAATGCCTGATCCGGCGTTCCGGCAACGTTACGACGCTGAACGTTCCGGCAAACTGCCCATTAGGGCATTCCGTAACGCACGTCGCCCAGCGGGCGTCGTACAGTTTCGGCGTGCCGCCCTCGCTCCGGGTCGACCTGCTGGGTGCCCCGGTCCTGACCATGGACGACCGGCCCCTGACGGTGGACACCCGCAAGGCCGGTGCCCTGCTGGCAGTGCTGGCCACCGCCGAAGCCGACGGCCAGAGCCCGGTGGCCCGCGAGGAGCTGGCCGCGATGCTGTGGCCGGAGGCGGACGAGGGCCGGGCCCGGGGAGCGCTGCGCCGCACCCTGTCCGTCCTGCTGGCGGCCACCGGCGAGGCCGTACGCACCGACCGGGCCAGCGTCCAGCTGGATCCCGGCCGGGTGAGCAGCGACATCATCACCTTCACCCGGCTGAAGAGCAGTGCCGAGCCGGGTGACTGGGCGGCTGCGGCCGGCCTGATCCGTGGTGAGTTCATGTCCGGTTTCAGCCTGCGCGACTGCCCGCCTTTCGAGGACTGGGTGCTGAGACGGGGGGCCGAGCTTCGCCGGGATGCCGGGGCACTGATGGAACGACTGGTCACGGCCAGGCTGCGCTCGGGCGAAGTGCACGCCGCCCTGGCCGACGCGGCCCGCTGGCTGACCCTGGATCCCCTGCACGAGCCGGCCCACCGCAGCGTGATGCGGTTGCTGGCCTGGACTGGACGCCGGCAGGATGCGCTGGACGCCTATCACCAGTGTGTGCGGGTCCTGGCCGAGGAACTGGGGGTGCCGCCGGTGCGGGCCACCACCTCCGTGTTCGAGGCCATCCGCACCGGAACCCTGCCGCCTCGGCCCCGCCCAGCCCGGTCAGCGGTACCGGATGCTCTCCGCCCGCCGGGGGCG